>JAHDCM010000344.1 GCA_020629895.1 Bacteroidota bacterium | reverse complement strand
CTTGTAGTTGCCTCATAGAAAACTTATGCGGCTACATCGCCTAGCAGTGTCTTCCTTCGTCAGCCCTGCTAGTCGAAGCCTTATTAAGTTTCTATTTCGTCAAGCTACCGCTACTATCCCTCACGCGGTAGACAATGAGTGGTTGACTGAATGATTGAGGCTGCCGCCAGCGTCATCGCTGGTGGTAATGGAAATAAATTTCAGCCTCAAACGCAAATCATCAAATCGTTCAAACGCAAATCGTCCAATCCCACCTCCTACATATCGCCCATACCCTTCCTCTTTCGTTCAAACGTTGGGGCGCATTTCTACCAAGCAGACTCGCCCGATTTACTCGTCATTTTGCCTATCCCTTTCTACTACTTTCTGGACACTATAAAAGTCGAATTTCCAAACGTATCCCACTACCCACCCGTATCGCTGTTCTTTTTGTAGCATGGTGGCTCCGCCTCGTTCACTATCTCTTCGACTTACTAGCCATCCCCGAAATACTCGACTTTATATGGCTCCTCTTCAAACCCAATACCCGTCGTATGACCCCACTTGAAATCCAAGAGGCACAACGCGTATTTGGAGACGCCATCAACTACAAGCATGTCCGAATAGACGAAGACTCATGGATTGCTCGTGTAGGAGCTAAAAATGCACGCGCAACACAAATGGGCGTCTGTACCTTTTACACCATCAACTTCACCCGAAAAATCCATACGGATATAGGCAATGCCGATATGAACTGGCTCATTCACGAACTAGTTCACGTCATGCAAATGAAGTACACAGGAAGTCAATATATGATCGAAGCCATTTTCGCACAAATGACCGATGGCTACAACTATGGAGGTCCTCAAAATCTATACGGCAAACACTATCGCCAATTCAATCGAGAACAACAAGGCAATATCGCCCAACACTACTACCATTTTTGTTTATTCTTACGTCCTAGTCGCTTATATGGCGAAATGCCTATTGATGCCTATCTACCACTTATTGATGAAATGCGGGCAGGAGACTTGTAAATTATCTAGTATTCCTTATTTTTACAGCCTATTATTCACCACTAAGCCCTCTACCAATGAGTCAAGCCAAATATACGCTCGCCCTCGATCAAGGAACCACCAGTTCACGCGCCATTTTATTCGATGCCAATGGAGCCATTGTTGATGTTGCCCAAAAAGAGTTTACCCAAATTTATCCCCAAGCAGGATGGGTAGAACATAACGCCCTCGAAATATGGGAAACACAGTTACAAGTTACCCAACAGTTAATGCGTCAACAACAAGTCAAACCCGAAGAAATTGCAGCAATTGGCATTACCAACCAACGAGAAACAACCGTTGTATGGGATAAACATACAGGTAAACCGATTCATAATGCTATTGTTTGGCAAGATCGTCGTACCGCCAGTATTTGTGACCAACTAAAAGCCGATAATTGGGCCACCTATATCCAAGAAAATACGGGCTTAGTGATTGATGCCTATTTTTCAGGCACCAAAATCCAATGGATATTAGATCATGTAGAAGGGGCTAGACAAAAAGCTGAACAGGGTGACCTGCTATTCGGCACCATTGATACTTGGCTAATTTGGAAACTCACCAACGGAAACGTACACGCCACCGATTACTCCAATGCTTCCCGCACACTCTTATACAATATCCGAACACTTAAATGGGATGAAAAATTACAAACCGTTTTGCGTGTTCCAAGCAGTATGCTCCCCAATGTACAAGATTCTAGTGGTGACTTTGGAACAACAAACTTATTGGGAGGAAATATTCCCATTCGCGGAGTAGCTGGCGACCAACAAGCCGCCTTATTTGGACAAGCCTGCTTTAGTCCAGGTATGGCTAAAAACACCTATGGGACAGGCTGTTTTATGCTCATGAACACAGGAGCAGAAGCCATTACCTCAAAATCGGGCTTATTAACTACCATTGCTTGGGGAATTGATGGAAAAGTGGAATATGCCCTTGAGGGAAGTGTATTTATTGCAGGTGCCGCCATACAATGGCTACGCGATGGCCTAAAAATACTTGACACTGCTCCAGACTCCGAATATTTTTCATCCAAAGTTCCCGATACAGATGGGGTATTTGTCGTACCTGCCTTTGCAGGATTAGGCGCACCTTATTGGGATATGTATGCAAGAGGAGCGATCTTCGGATTAACACGTGGAACGACCAAAGCCCACCTCATTCGTGCCACCCTCGAATCACTCGCCTATCAAACCCGCGATGTCCTACAAGCAATGGAAAGTGACGCGGATATTCAATTGAAAGACCTAAGAGTTGATGGTGGAGCTTCTGCCAATAACTTACTCATGCAATTTCAGTCGGATATTCTAAATGTACCAGTCAACCGACCAGCAGTTATCGAAACAACAGCACTCGGAGCCGCTTACTTGGCAGGTTTAGCTGTTGGTTTCTACAAAAAGGAACAAATTACCAACAACTGGCAAAAAGATGCTTATTTCGAACCTAAAATGGAAAATAACCGAAGAGAAAAATTACTAAAAGGTTGGGGGAAAGCAGTAAAGCGTTGTATGAACTGGGAGGAAGAATAAAAACAGGATAACAAATCAATTCAAATCATTGCCCAAACGCCGATAGTGTGATATAACAATAAGATCGTAAAAACCATGTGCTACCATCGCACTTATCAAACCACAATACTCATACAAATAACCCAAACCAGCACTCATTACAATCATATAGACTCCTAGCAACATCCAGCTTCCACGTCGGGGGTCTAAATAACCATGCAACAAAATGAATACAAAAGCTGTTATCCATATCCCCAAATAATACTGCACTCCTCCCCGAAAAAGAAGCTCCTCGCCCACTCCTGCCGCCAAAGAAAGGTAAAAAATATCTAAAAAACTGACATCTAATGCGGTAAATAAACGACTGAAAAAGGTACGTACTTCACTAAACACTGGACGTTGAATAATCGAAATACTAATCAACGCATTGCCTAATCCAAAAGCACAACCATATAATACTTGTAAGGTATAAGAAAACTGCCCTGTAAATAAGTCCTCAATACTCCTGCCCTGAAAAACCAATACAATAATGAGTCCTACCGCCGAAAAACCGAAGAGGGTCAATGTTGCTAAAAAAAATAAGGCTCTACGACTAAGCTGCATGCCAAAACCACTGTTAATGAAGGTTTTACCCTAAAAATATAGAGCTAGGCACAAATATAGAAAAGAAAGGGCGAAGTGTGAAGTGTAACTAAATGTTTCAAAAACAGATTCCTAATCTTTTACCATAGCCAATGTAAAACCAAAAGTAGTCCCGACATCTTCTTTACTACGTACATGTACATACTGCTTATGCGCCTCAATAATGTGCTTCACAATAGCAAGCCCCAAGCCTGAACCACCTTTCCCCTTAGAACGAGTACGGCTTGGATCTACTCGATAAAATCGTTCAAACAAACGAGGTAGATGCTGTTGCTCAATCCCTATTCCATTGTCAGTAACCTCTGTTAATACTTGCTTATCCATTTTGTATATACCTATCCAGGTCGTTCCTCCTGCCCGCCCATATTTAATAGAATTGGTAATTAAATTGACGATCACCTGCTGAATTTTCGCATAATCTGCATTCACCATAACCGTCTTGTCACTTCCATCCTTAAACTTGAGTTTTATATTTTTTTGTTTAGCCATTATCTCCATCGACTCCATCGATTCTTTTGCCAAATCATAAATGCGAAAGGTTTCCCAATTAAGCTCCAACTCACCCGCCTCATGTTTAGTAATCACTTCTAAGTCCTGTATAATTCGACTCAACCTATCTACATTCTTATTCGCCTTCCGCAAATATTTCATATTAATTTTCTCATCCTTCAACTCTGTTTCAATAAGCGTATCCAGATACCCCTGAATATTATAGACAGGAGTTTTAAGCTCATGTGAAACATTTCCTAAAAACTCTCTTCGATAAGTTTCCATTTTTTTGAGTTGCTCAATTTCTTTCTTCTTTTCAGACGCCCATTCCTTCACCTCCAACTCCACCTCCTCCAACATATTACTTTCCATATCCAACCGTTGAAGGAAAGCACCTTCAGGACGCTTCATACGATATATTTGCTTATAAATGATCTTAATTTTGCGGTAGATAAAATGCTGAATCGCTGTAAAGAATAACCAATAACTTGTAAACCCATTAAATAGAGCCAATAACGGTATTTGCACTAATGGCTCACTAAAAAATCGCGGAAACAACAAGTGGAAAAGACTTAATCCTAAAAACGTAATCAACCCAAAAATAATCGCAATCCCTTTAGACAACTGAATAGGGGTCACATTTTTCATGATTGCCAATTGCGAGGGGACAATTCGCCTTTTTAGAAACATTTTCATAGTATTCACATTTTCGAGTTAGGCAAATCAAAAAAAGAAATCCACCACTGTACTAGT
>JAHDCM010000343.1:1217-4435 GCA_020629895.1 Bacteroidota bacterium | reverse complement strand
TGGGGACACGCCCAAAAGATGATTAAAATGAAGTGGAATATTAATAAACAACCAATTTTTGGGTGCTACGTTCTCCATTGATGACTAATTCTAGGTAGTATAGTCCTTTTTCAACGTTTGGAAGCTCCATCCATTGCTCAAAAGAGCCTGAAAAGGTGGGATAGGAGGAAGATAAAATTTGTTGTCCAAGTGTATTGTAGATATTTAATTGAATATCGGCTACTTGTAGGAGGTCGAAGTTAACTAGGAAAGAACCATTGCTAGGATTAGGGCCTACTTGTAAAGGTTGTACTAAGTATTCTTCTATACCCGAACAAGCATCGACAACAATGGTAATAGAGGAGCTAGTGGTACAACCACCGCCTTTAGTAGTGACGGTATAGGTCGTGGTTTCGGTAGGACTAGCGATAGGGGCATTGATAGTAGAATCGCTCAAACCAGTGGTAGGTGACCAAGTAAAAGCATTGGTGGTACCTCCGCTGACAGTCGCTACTAATTGAGTACTTCCACCTCTACAGATGGTTTCGTCCCATGCATTGAGGCGTGGAGCGGGTGCATCTGGATTGACAAAAATCGTAATTTGCTTTTGTGTTTTACATCCTAAGTCATTGGTGACTTCTACTTGATAGGTGGTGGTGGCTAAAGGAGCCACAATATTTTCAGAAGCGGCAAGATCGGAAAGACTTGGATGAGCCGTCCAGTTATAGGTGCAGTCCTTGTCACCTCTAAAAGACAGGCGTACAGGTTGACCAGGACAGATGCTGGTTTGATCCGCTACCAATTCTATAAATTCATTGGCAGTTGGAATAGAGACATTAGAGGCAACATATTCACAACCATTGGCATCCACAACGGTAACTGCATATTGTCCAATAGCCAGTTCTCTCGAAGAAGCTTCGCTTGATTGGAGACCATCACTCCAAATATATTCGTAAGGGCCTTCCCCTCCTTCTACTTGAATAGCAACTTGACCGATTCCTCCTAATTCAGGACAGGCTGCTCGGGTTTCAATATCCACCTTCATTGCACTACTATTGGTGGAAGTGGCAATTTGTATGGTGTCGATATATTGGCAACCAATAAAGTTAGTGACAGTAAGTGTATAAGAACCTGGAGCTAAATCGGTATTTATCTTTTCGGTACTTCCATTTGACCATTCATAGCTTAGGGTACCAGCATTGGGGAGAGGAGTCACCTCTGCGCTTCCTTGATTACTACCACAATCGGCATCTACGGTATTGATCTTTTCGATAAACGATTCAGGTTCATCTACGGTAACAGTGGCGACTTGTACACATCCGTTAGGGGCAGAAACAGTTACCGAATAGGTGCCTGCTGCCAAATTTTCGGCTAGGTGATAGCTTTGTCCATCGCTCCATTCGAAGGTACAACTACTATGAAAGCAGCTACATTGATCGCTGGTTACGACTGCACTTCCAGTATTGCTGCCATAGCATAGTGCATTACTAGCAGAAATGCGCAGTTCATAGCCATCTTCGCTACAAGGGTCATCTTGCGCAAAAGCGGAAAGCGGAGAAAGTATCAATAGTAGTAAAAAGGCAACTAGATGGTTTGAGAGTAGGTTAACATGCATCATAAACGCTTCAGTTTTGTAGGGTATGGGACATGGGTGAGCGAATGACTGGTGATTAGGTTGCGTGAATGATATAATATATCAAAAAACGCGCCAGCACAAAAATACAAAGTTTCTACTTAATTTCTGAAAGTAGTGGGCAAGCTTGGTTAGTTGCTCATTTTAGTATGCCTAATAGAATAGGAAAAGGTAGAAACAAAACCTAGAAAGGCTAATAGGTAGATGGGAGTAAGGGTTAAGTCCATAATCCAAATAGAATAGAAGATGGCAGAAAGGAAATAAAGGGCAACTAAGCCTTCAAGCATAGTCATCCAATCTATTTTTTTATGTGTATATTTTTTATTTTTCCAATTATCTTTATTGTTTAGCAAGTTAAATTTAGGGGTACGAATAAAAGGAGTTTGTTCTCCCCAATACCCTCGTAAAGCGGCTAGGGCATTGTGTAAAGATAAGCCCATCGTGATAATTAAAAATAAAGGCAACATATACATAAAGTATAGAAAGCGATTTTTGCGGTCGCTTTCGCGGTAATGCGTCGAAATATAATACACAAAAGCAACCGCTATATTACTAACAAAAAAGAGCGACCCATAATGGATGTACTCGGTTTCGATAAACATATTTTTGACCAATAATAATGGCACACTCAATACAAGTGTCATAAAGATAATGATATAAACACTGCTACTAAGTAGGTGGGAAAAGGCATTGAGCTTGATACTGACAGGCAATTCGGCACGAGCAATCGAAGGGATTAGTTTTTTGGCAGTTTCGGCTCCACCTTTGATCCAGCGAAATTGTTGCGATTTAAATGCACGCATATCCGCAGGTAGCTCTGAAGGAGAACCAATTTCTTCCAGATATTTAAATCGCCATCCTTTTAGTTGCGCCCGATAACTCAAATCCAAATCTTCGGTTAAGGTATCTGCCTGCCAGCCACCCGCTTCTTCAATCGTTTTTTTGCGCCACACACCCGCAGTGCCATTAAAATTGATGAAATACCCTGACACATTACGCCCTGTTTGTTCAATGGTGAAATGAGCATCTAAAAAGAATGCTTGTACCTTAGTGAGCAAGGAATAATTTTTATTCAAATGCTCCCAACGTGTTTGTACCACCCCAATTTTAGGGTCAGTAAAATAATAAAGTGTTTGTAATAAAAAATTGGACTTAGGAATAAAGTCGGCATCGAAAATAGCAATAAATTCACCCTTAGCCGATTGAGTCGCTGCTTGTAATGCCCCCGCCTTATAACCTGTTCGATCAGTGCGATGATGCAGTGATATTTGATAACCTTTCGCTTGATATTCGGCCACCTTTGCCCGACTAATTTCAATGGTTTCATCCGTAGAATCATCTAATACCTGAATTTCAAACCGATCTTTAGGATAATTAAAGGCAGCAATGGCATCTATCAGTCGCTCCACTACATACATCTCATTAAAAATAGGTAATTGCACCGTTACGAAAGGATATTCTTCGGGTGTTTTTACTGTTTCAAGGTGAGGAGTAGACCGATTACTTTCCTGTTTCTTAAATTGCCAATAACGAATAGCCAAACTAACCTCCATTAAGCAATATACCATAATACAGCTTAGTGATAAAACGTATAAGGAAAGGACAA
>JAHDCM010000343.1:0-1117 GCA_020629895.1 Bacteroidota bacterium | reverse complement strand
GTTACTGAAAATCAGGGTTGTTTATACATTAGGAATGAGGATTAAATAAGTTTACATTTTTGTCTTCATTCCTTACTTCATCCAAATCTTAAAAATGGTCCATAAAATTTTATGTCCTGCCAAAATGGTTCCTTTGATAGTACCACTCACTTTCGACTTTCCCGCCACCCGTCTACGATAAGTAACAGGCACTTCCGTGCATTTCATTTGTTTTTTAGCAGCTTTTGCCTGCATCTCTACCGTCCATCCAAAATTGGTGTCTTCCATTTCCAATTCCACCAATTTAGCCCATTTAATAGCTCGAAAGGGACCTAAATCGGTAAAGTTAACACCATAAATAATATGCAAAAGTCTTGAAGATAACCAATTCCCAAATAATTGTGGAGGAGTCATCGCGCCTTGTTCCCGATCACCAGTAGCGCGAGAACCAATCACTAAGTCCATATCCTCTTCTACAATAGGAGCCACCAACAATGGCAACTCTTCTGGATAATCAGAATAGTCTGCATCCAAAAAAACAATAATAGCTGGTTGCTGTTCAATGGGTAGCGATTTTACATAAGCAATACCCTTCAAACAAGCATATCCATATCCGCGATTGGGCTGAGATACAACCGTTGCTCCTGCCGCCCTCGCCACCTCCGCTGTTCGATCAGTTGACCCATTATCAACGACGATAATTTCCTCTACCATCGACGGGATGTGTGCAATAACCTGCCCCACCGCTTTTTCTTCGTTCAATGCAGGAATAATCACTTTAATGGTAGCTTGTTTTTCCATAAGATTGAATAAGGTAATAAAAAAGGAAGGGAAATTAGTTGAATTACAAATGTATAAATTCTAACTTGCATTGTGCTTATTTTATCGCTTTTAAAAGCGTCGTAAAAAAGACAGCCGCTTATATTGAGGTATTATCATTTGGGCGTGTCCCCATTTTGTTGACAAAGATGCTGCCAGCATCTTTGTCAACAAAATGGGGTCGGGCTATTCGCTTGTAGTTGTCTTGTAGAAAAGGTGTTCGGCTAATACGCCTAGCAGTGTCTTCCTTCGTCAGCCCTGCTAGGCGTAGCCGCACTACCTTTCTACTTTGCCAAGCTACCGCTACTATCCCTCACGC
>JAHDCM010000342.1 GCA_020629895.1 Bacteroidota bacterium | reverse complement strand
TTGCTTCACAAAGCAGCCATTTCGCCAAGCTACCACTACTATCCCTCACGCGGTAGACGTTTGAACGATGGACATCAATCGTCCAATCGGGACACCTATTTATTAAAAAAACATCCCTTTAAGCCTTCCCTTATATGAAGTTTATGTAATTTTGTGATTTGGCAATGATCAAAACGATCACCTTATTGTTATTAAACTATCTAATAACCAAACAGCACACATGCTTGATGAACTAAATGTGTTATCACTCCTAGATGATGATGTAGAATTTTTACCGATTGTTTCTATGGAAGATGAACCCGAAGGAGGAGAATTCGATACCGAAAAGATACTTCCCTTATTGCCCTTACGCAATACCGTTTTATTTCCTGGAGTTGTTATTCCTATTACCGTAGGAAGAGAACGTTCTATAAAAGCAGTCCGTAAGGCAAATAGTGGAGATAAATTTATTGGTGTGCTAACACAAATAGATCCAAGTTTAGAAGAGCCTTCAGGAGAAGATTTAAGTGAAATTGGAACTCTTGCGCGCATTATGAAAATGCTCAAAATGCCCGATGGTTCTACAACCGTTATTATTCAAGGACGTGAACGCTTCAAACTAGAGAGCCTCAGCACAGAAGAGCCTTTCTTTAGCGGCATCATTAGCATGCTGGATATTGAAGCTACTGATGAAGATCAGGAATTTGAAGCCATGATGAGCACCATCAAAGACTTTGCAGAACAAATTATCAATCTATCCCCCAATATTCCTACTGAAGCTGCTGTCGTCCTTAAAAATATTGACAAATCTGCCTTTTTACTGAATTTTATCTCCTCCAATCTTCAAATTACCAATCAGGAGAAACAAGCCTTACTCGAACTCTCAGAATTAAAAGAACGAGCAAACTGGGTGCTAAAACATTTACATGCAGAACTGCAATTACTCGAACTCAAAAATCAAATTCAATCGAAAGTTCAGACAAATATTGATAAACAACAACGCGATTATTTCCTACATCAACAGCTAAAAACTATCCAAAGTGAGTTGGGTGAAAATACGGATGAAAGTGAAATTTCTAAACTAAAGGCACGGGCAAACCTAAAGCAATGGCCAGAAGTAGCCGCCAAGAAATTTAACAAAGAAATCAACCGTTTAAAACGGCTTAATCCCGCTATACCCGATTATTCCTTGAGCCTCAATTATGTAGAAACATTACTCGACTTACCCTGGCAGGAGGTCTCAATAGATAAGTTTGATTTGAAAAAAGCAACCAAAGTATTGGATGCGGATCATTTTGGACTAGAAAAAGTCAAAAAACGAATTTTAGAACACCTTGCAGTATTAAAGTTGAAAGGTAACATGCGCGCGCCTATTTTATGCTTAGTTGGCCCACCAGGCGTTGGAAAAACAAGTTTAGGACGCTCCATTGCAACTGCTCTTGACCGACAGTATATCCGTATGTCACTAGGAGGGCTAAATGACGAATCGGAAATTAGGGGACACCGAAAGACATATATCGGAGCGATGCCAGGGCGAATCATTCAGTCTATTCGAAAAGCAAAAGTCTCTAACCCTGTTTTTATTCTTGATGAAATTGATAAAATAGGAAATAGCTTTAAAGGTGATCCTTCTTCTGCCTTGTTAGAAGTGCTAGATCCTGAGCAAAATAGCTCCTTTTATGATAATTACCTAGAAGTAGAGTACGACTTATCAAAAGTAATGTTTATTGCAACCGCCAATTCTTTATCGGCGATACATCCTGCTTTACGAGATAGAATGGAGGTCATTCAAATTGAAGGCTACTCCCTAGAAGAAAAACTAGAAATTGCGCGTCGTCACTTAGTCAAAAAACAACGTGTAGAACACGGACTAAAAGCGAACCAAATACGATTGAATAAAAAAGTGCTTCAAAAAGTGGTGAGTGAATATACCCGCGAATCAGGGGTGCGAGAATTAGAACGGAAGATTGCTTCAATTATGAGAGATACCGCCAAAAAAGTGGCAATGGAGGAAGAGTATGCGGTAACAATCAAAGCAACAGATATTGAATCTATTCTGGGTTTACGTAGATACGACAAAGACATCTATAAAAACGAAAATCCACCTGGTGTGGTAATCGGATTGGCATGGACGCAGGTTGGAGGAGATATTTTATTTATCGAATGTAGTCTGTATAAAGGTAGTGGTAAACTAGTGCTAACAGGAAACTTAGGAGATGTGATGAAAGAGTCGGCTACAACAGCAATGAGTTATATTCGTACGCATGCCACTAAACTCGGTATTGAAGAAAAAGTATTTGAGCAAACAGATTTTCATATCCATGTTCCAGAAGGAGCAATCCCCAAAGATGGCCCCTCCGCAGGGATTTCGATGTTTACGGCTCTTAGTTCGGCTTTGACCCAACGAAAAGTGAAGCCTTTCTTAGCCATGACAGGCGAAATTACACTCCGAGGAAAAGTACTACCCGTTGGAGGAATTAAAGAGAAAATCCTAGCAGCTAATCGAGCAGGACTGAAAGAGGTCATGCTCTCCTCATTCAATCGAAGAAATGTAGAGGAGATTAATCCCAATTATATAAAAAAGTTACGCTTTCATTATATCGACAATATGATGGATGCAATACAAGTCGCCTTATCGTCATGAAAAAAACTACTGTAAGAAAAATACCTTTGCAAGATTTTTTTAGAAATCCTGAGCAATCAGCATTTAAAATTTCTCCTGATGGAGATTTTATTTCTTTTATGGCTCCCTATAAAAATCGAATGAATCTGTATGTGAAACAGATTGCACAAAACAGTGAAGCGAAACGACTTACGAGTGAGGAGGATCGCGGCATTGCGGGTTATATCTGGATCAATAACGAAACACTATTGTTTCTAAAAGATTTTAATGGAGATGAAAACTATCATCTATATGGGGTAACAGTAACAGGGGAAGAGTTAGGAGACTTTACCCCTTTTGAAGGAGTAAAAGTAGAAATTATAAACCGTCTCAGCTATATTGATAATGAAATACTGATCGGACTTAATAAGCGAAACCCTCAATTGTATGATGTATATCGGTTAAATGTACAAACAAGCCAACTTGATTTAGTCGCCGAAAATCCTGGAAATATTAGTACTTGGGTGGCAGACCATGAAGGGAAAATTAGAGTGGCACTCACAACAGATGGAGTCAATACTAGTTTATTATGCCGAGCGACTGAAAGTGATCCTTTTACAACAGTGCTTACTACTAGTTTCAAAGATAAATTGATACCCAAATTCTTTACGGCAAATAATCAACATCTCTACGCTATTTCTGATTTAGGACGTGATAAAGCTGCTGTTGTACGTATCAATCCTGAAACAGGCGAAGAACTCGAAGAACTATTTAGCCATCCTGAAGTTGATATTACAGGGCTTACTTATTCCAAAAAAAGAAAGCAACTAACCTATGCGTATTATGTGACTTGGAAACAACAAGTACATTGCTTTGAAGAAGAGGATAAGCGCATTCTTCAACAAATTGCGTCTTTACTAGATGGAGAGAAAGATTACTTTATTATTTCTAAAAATAAAGCGGAAGATCGGTTTCTCGTTAGGACATTTAGTGATCGCTCATCAGGTAGTTATTACCTCTATGATGTCAAAACAGATTCATTGACACATCTAGCCGATTTGACCCCCTGGCTGAAAGAAGACGAATTGGCTGAGATGAAACCCGTTTCCTACCAATCACGCGACGGCTTAACGATTCATGCCTATCTTTCCTTGCCTGTTGGAGTCGTTCCCGAGAAGTTGCCAGTAGTCGTTAATCCACATGGTGGCCCCTGGCATCGAGATACTTGGACCTGTAATCCCGAAGTACAATTTTTGACCAATCGAGGCTATGCTGTTTTACAGATGAATTTCAGAGGCTCAACGGGGTATGGAAAAAAGTTTGTAGAGGCAGCATATAAAGAGTGGGGCAAAGCCATGCAAAACGACATAACAGATGGAGTAGAGTGGCTTATTGCTGAGGGAATAGCTGACCCCAAGCGCATTGCGATTTATGGAGCTAGTTATGGGGGGTATGCGACCCTTGCTGGACTTACTTTTACACCTGATCTTTACGCTTGTGGAATTGATTATGTAGGTGTATCCAACCTATTTACCTTCCTTGAGAGCATCCCTCCTTATTGGCAACCTTTCCTAGAAATGATGTATGAGATGGTGGGACATCCTGAAGCAGACAAGGCAGAACTACATGCCACCTCACCTGTTTTTCATGTCGATAAAATAAAGGTACCTTTATTTGTGGCACAAGGAGCTACCGATCCGCGTGTAAAAAAGGCCGAATCGGATCAAATTGTACAAGCACTTAGAGATAGGGGAGTAGAAGTATCATATATGGTAAAAGAAAATGAAGGACATGGGTTTGCGAACCAAGAAAATCGTTTTGAGTTTTATCATGCGATGGAGGCTTTTTTAGCAGAACACCTTTGAT
>JAHDCM010000003.1:20252-26775 GCA_020629895.1 Bacteroidota bacterium | reverse complement strand
ATACTGCGCCCCCTCTTCCACCAATTCCTCTTCTACCACTTTCTCATGCTCATCCAAATCATTACACGCTGTAAATAAAACAGCAATTACACATAAACACATAAAAAAATACTTCATCATTGCTATTGGGTATTTAGTTTAATAATTATTAATTCTGACAACTCAAAGATAGGGCAAACACTTTTTACTGACCATTACAAAATTTGGCAATTCTCTTGAAAATCCTCGCTAACACCAAGCCCCTAAAAAGCCATAAATCACTAATAATCAAATACTTAACCCTATAATAGTCTCGTAAAATACAGCTTATTTTTTCCCTAAAATTAAGAGATTTAAACTTATATTTATCATGACAGAAAGAAAAATAATAATATCTAGCTCAGAGAACACATAAAAAAAGCACAGAACCCAAAAAGTCCCATGCTTTACAATAACAATGATTTATCCTTTCATCTAGTTAGCACCATTCTAATTTATAATCATTAAATTTATTAGCAATACCCACTACAAAAGCAATGCAAGCGTTCTACCACCCACTTTTTCAACCACCCATCATCCTTAAACACATTCCAAAGATAGATGAGTAATCACACAAAAACTATTACAAAATATCGCAGGTATCTTTAAAATTATCTAAAAAAGAAAAGGTAAAAAATCAGACAAGTGAATAAGAATTAACCGTTTACCCCACAAAAGGTAACGTTACTTTTAGAATCTATTACCCCACAAGACGCACCCTATTATTTATTTTTTGGGCGTGCCGTGTATAAAAAAAAGCGTAGCAACCATACTATAATATGGTTGCTACGCTTTTTTTATACACGTCGGGCTATTCGTTTGTAGTTGCCTCCTAGAAAACGTGTTCGCCTATACACCTAGCAGTGTCTTCCTCCGTCAGCCCTGCTAGGCGTAGCCTCACTACTTTTCTAGTTCGCCAAGCTACCACTGCTATCCCTCACGCATCTACAAATGCAAGGCTCACCTCTACCACAACAACTCCTTCACCTCCAACGTCTCCACATGCTCCTTACCCAACAACAACTTCCGAATCTTATAAGCATACAACAACGCCTCCCTCGTTTTATCCCAATCATCCATCTGCAAATAAAGGTGAGCTAACTGTAAATAACGATTGGCAACAACCAAACTACGTTTGCCAAAATTGACAATATCCTTTTGCAGCGCATTCATTATTAAATCAAGTGCCGTGTTAGTATCCCCTTTAAGTTGATAAAAATAGGCTAAATTAGCCTTATCCTTAGCAGTTTGTGGATGCCAAACCCCCAAACGCTCTTGATTACCTTTCAATACCTGCTCCATCCAATAAACCGCCTGTACCACCTCCCCCTTTTGAGCATAACAAAAAGCAACCAATCGGGCAGCATTAACAAATAAACTTTTCTTCTGCGAATGCGCCAACACATTTTCTAGTAATACCATTGCCCGACCAACCTCTTGCAAATCAAGATAAACAGTCGCCAAGTTGACACGATTAATCAAACACTTTTCATGATCATCGCCCAACTGCTGACGATCTATTTCAAATACTTTTTTTAGTAACTTTTTACTCTTAGCAATATCTCCCAACTGTCGATACAATAAAGCCAAATTCGATTGTGTAGTCGTCGTGATAGGATGTGAAGCACCATATTCCTCTAAGTCTTGGCGCAGTGTTTCCAACAGCAATTGAAGGGCAACCTTCTCATTCCCTACTTGCTGTTCAAGCAAAGCCAAGTTATTTTTCCAAGCAGATAATTGTGGATATGTCTCATCTTTAGCAGAATTTACCGCTAATCGAAATAACCTTACTGCCTTATCGTATGCCCCCAATTGCTGATACCCTTTTGCAGTTGCATACTGCACCCGTATAACCTGTTCTGTCTTTTGATACAAATGCGACAAAAGTGCAAAAGACCGATTTAAATTTAATACCAATCCCCCCCTACTTTCAAACGCATGTAATAGATAAGTAAGGAAAGGGCTTAAATTAGATACGGTTGGACGACGTTTATGAATCACAATCATTCCTAGTAATGCATGCAACTGATAAGTATCTCCCTCTTTTTCATACATACACCAGCCCCAATCGGTCAAATCATCTAACACTTCTCGAAGCCGTTGCTTCTCCAAAGTAACCAACTCCAACAAGTATTGAAAAGAAATAGGAACAGTTGGTAAAGTCGCAAGAATTTGTAATAATAAATTATGATCTACTTTTTCTTCAGCAGGCAAGAATCCAGCAATAAACGCAAATGCACGTTGAAACGTTTTATAATACACCCGTTTGCTAATCGAAAAATTAACAGGGGCCATATCCTCCATAATTTGGGCTAACTCATCCAATAATGTTTTAGTTTCCAACTGCTGAAAAGCAGCATAACGAGCCGCTATACTAATACTAAGTGGATGATACTCTAACTCACTAACAATTTTACCTACTTCTGCCACACGAATAGGTGCCTGATAATCCTGATAAAAAAGCTGACTGGCATCTGCTTCATTCATCAAAGGCATATCCATCATTTTACAAAACGGAAGTTCATAACGCGAAGTAATCAGTGTTTGCCAATTTTCTCCTTTCGGAAGCAAACCCAACAAATTCGTATCAGCATATTTTTTATTGAAATTAGTCAAAACCAACAGCGTAGCCCCCTCCAACAAGCGTAAGGCACGCATAACATGACGAAATCGAGCAAGTAAGGGCAAATCGGCAGGAAAGCGAACATCTAAATACTGCAACAATTGAGGATGACCTACAAAATCTTCCACAAAATTATGCGAACAAGGTATCCAAATAATATACTGAAATTGCGCCTCATAACGCGCAATATATTGCTGTACCAAACAGCGTTTACCACTGCCTTCCATCCCCTTCAACAAAATAGGCTCTTCCGAAAAATGCAGATTCACCGCCAACTGGTTAGCAACCTCTTCTTGATGAATCAACTGATCTTTGGGAATAAAATAAGGACGCGGTGTCAACCATTGTGTAACTTCCTCATGATTATCAGTAGAAGCCCGATTTGGATTCGAGGGGCGTGAGTTAACAGATTTAGACATGTGAGTGAGTAAGGAATTTAATACAAAAGCTTTTACATATAACAATATCAACTATGCCAGCACGATAGCTGAACAACCTCTATCCAAGATACTTATTTTGAAGGATAATAAAAAGCTTATTTTAAACACACCGTCACAGAACTATAATAATCTACTTCCCACAACAACGCTTATATTTCTTCCCACTACCACAAGGACAAAGCACATTCCGCCCAACCTTTTTAGTGACACTAGACCCAATTCCTCGTATGTTTGGTAAAGAACGTACATTCCCCCTACCATATACCCTAGAAGCTAATGTTCGTATATTCGCATGTCTTTGCTCAAAAATCTCATCGATGTCTGGATACATCTGATTTAATTCCTGAAACAATTTAACATCATGCGAGGTACTTCCTTCCTGACCTCCTAAAACACCAGACATATAATCATAACTAATTGCACCTGTTCGTTTCAATTCATTCTCAACATTAGTTGGTGAGTAAAACTCAACCACAATTTCACTACATCCACAATCCAATTTAGTACAATATGCTTCTGTTATAAAATAAAAAATACCATCCAACTGAATAGAACGCGCAGATGCAGGAAAAACATCTTTATAAGCAATCATATCACCTTGATGAGCCAAAAAGACATCCCTAAAATCATCAATATTTACATTATCTAAATCAGGAGCATCTGCCTGATGAATTTTCTCCATATAATTAACAACTCCAAGCAGTTCCCAATCCTTTTTCGTCAAACACGTTTCTAACAATTCTTCTATATTCGTTAAAGAAGTTTCTAATAGTTCGAAGTCAGTTTCCTCATCCAGAATCTCCTGGTCATGGACATTAATCATTGCTCCCGCTTCAAAAACCTGACTCACAGCACTCAAATCTCCTTTCATCAATATCTCATTCATAAGATGTTCCATACGCTCTATAGATGACATCCTCTCCAATTGTTCATCCGTCATAAATGTAAGTGTTACATCTCCACAAGCGCAAAACGGATCCAAACAAGGTGTCACCTGAACACTCAAAGATACATCCTTTAAAAGAGGATGCGCTGTTGTATCAACTACAAGTTGGGCAATAGTATTTCCCGATTCATTTACCTTAAACATATAAAAAATTAACAATTAAAAAATCACTTCACCATCTCCTCATACATTAATATAGTAGAATAAGTGCGATCTTGAAAATATTGTTCAACTTTTTTAACCTCCATCGCAGATGCCACCAACACAAAATCACCTCCCCAAGCACCCAACGACTTTACAACTCCCTCAAAATCAGGAAACAATCGTTGCTGGACAGGTTCTATTCCTAAACTTGCTCCAATAATCAATTCATGTTGTTTTAATAAGGCTTGAAAACTAGCCAAATCTTGGCAAGAGAGAATCGACTCAGTAATAGCATTAATCTCTGTTATTCGACGAGCATGATGCGCCGACTGTTCATAAAAATAACGAATCGCATCTCTCGAATTTTGCTTGCGATTGAGATGCACAAAATAAAGTTGATCACGAAAAGGAGGGAAAAAAGAAACACGTTTTACACGCGGCTCAGGAAGTATTTTCTGATATAAAATAGCTCGATTATGTGTAGCACAAGCAATATCATAGCCCGAACCACCAAAAACACCAAATTGTAAGGGATAAGGATTCACATCCGCCCACTGAGCAATCAAACTCACTAAGGTAGAACTACTGCCCAAGCCCCAATTGTTCGGAAAATCTAATCGGCAACTAACCTGATAAGAAATAGACTTGTTCTGTAAAAAAAGCGGATTTTGTTGACGTGCTGTTTTTAATAATAATTGCAAACGTTCTTTAACAGGATCACAAACACCCAAAATCTCCAAATCAGGAAGCCCAAACGCGACTTTTAACCATACTACACCTGCTGCATTTACACTCTCCCATTCCAACACCTTCCGACCATCTCTCACCTGTACAACTGACAAATGCTGCCCAAATTTCGAAGGAACCGCCAGTGCCGTAGCCCCTTCCAATACAAAATATTCAGCCGTTAACAACAACTTTCCATTGGCCGAGAAAGAGAAATCACCACTATCCATTCACCGCAATCGTATGCCCTCGCAAAAGACTCAAATACTGACGTACCGAAGAAAAAGAAATCGTCTTATCCGAAAAATAATCAAAGGCCGTTTCGCGCTCCGTTTCAGTTGCTTTAAAATGCGTCAAAATATTCGCCAAATGCATCTTCATGTGTCCCTTCTGAATACCCGTTGTTACTAGTGAGCGTACTGCTGCAAAATTTTGAGCCAAACCAACCGAAGCAATAAGCTGCATCAACTCCTCAGCAGAAGGATTGCCCAATAACTCCAATGACTTTTTAGCCAACGGATGAATCTTCGTCAAACCACCAATCGTTCCAACCGCCAACGGCACCTCCAATTCAAATCGAAATTTTCCATCTTTCACCTCCGCCCTACTCAATGACACATACTTCCCATTTCTCGAAGCATACGCATGTCCACAGGCCTCTATCGCCCGAAAATCATTGCCCGTAGCAATCACCACCGCATCAATCCCATTATAAATACCTTTATTGTGTGTTGCCGCCCGATAAGAATCATTACAGGCAATATTAACCGCACACACAAACTTCTCCGCAAAAACAGGAGCAGAAATCTCCCCAAACTCACCCAAATCACTCACGGGACACTCCACCCAACTCTTCACAATACACTCAGGCGTATAATTCGACAAAATAGCCATCACAATCACCACCTCTTTCTCTGATCCTTCAAACTCATGGTAACTAGCTACTTCCTGATCCAAAATTTTTGCAAACGCCTCCAACACCGAATTAATAAAATTCGCCCCCATCGCATCACAAGTATTAAAATCCACCTTCAACTGATAATAACCCTCTTCTATCTCTGGCAAATACAATAACTCCAAACCCGTCACGCCCCCACCGCGTTTCTCCATATTCTTTGTAATCTCCTTCACCCCCGCCAATAACCTCGGCTTCAACACATTAAAAAACGAAAATAACTTTACTGGATCACTACCTCCCCACTTAAAATGCACATGTCCCACTTTCGTCATCGAACGTACTTCCGCTTTAAAACCACCTCGATTTAACCAAAATTTAGCCCCACTCGATGCCGCCGCCACTACCGAACTCTCCTCAATCACCATCGGCACACAATACAGCTTATCATTTACCAAAAAATTAGGAGCCACCCCATAAGGCATATAAAAATTGGTCAATGTATTCTCACTAATCCCATCAAACAACTTCTGCGCCTCCAAATTTGTATGCCAAAAACTCGCAAATTCACGAGCCGTCTCAATAGGATTTGACTTAAAAAAATGTTTCACCAACCAAGCAATCTTTTCTGCCTTATTAAACTTCGAAAATCCAGCAATCATCTTATCCTTCGTCTTCATACCAACATCAGGTTTTTATAGTTAATAATGATATTTTTATTCATCCAATCA
>JAHDCM010000003.1:0-20152 GCA_020629895.1 Bacteroidota bacterium | reverse complement strand
TCATACCAACATCAGGTTTTTATAGTTAATAATGATATTTTTATTCATCCAATCATCAATCACCCAATCATCCAATCACCCAATCATCAATCACTCTGGGCGTGTCCTTTTTTCGCCTCGTCTCTAGTGCAATGCCTTCTTACATCGAAAGGAACGAGGCGAAAAAAGGTCGGGCTATCCGCTTGTAGTTGCTTCATAGCCACCTATTCGGCTATATGTCCTAGCAGTGTCTTCCTCCGTCAGCCCTGCTAGGTCAAGCCTCATAAGGCATCTATTTCAGCAAGCTACCACTACTATCCCTCACGCATCCCTAAATGCTCTACTAATTTCTTCATTTTTTCTATAACTTTCAAATTTTTCTGAAAGTTTCATAACCTTTCTTTTTTCAACCAAAACACCTACATCCTCAAAAAACATACAAATCCAACATTAAAAACATTTTTTTGTTTAACTTTTATACAAAAAACCTAAACAAAAATTAAATATCCCCCCTCCATTCTTCAATCCCTCAATCCCTCATTCCTTCAATCCCTCATTCCTTCAATCCCTCATTCCCCCTCACAAATCCCAAGTCGCGCTTCGCTTACTCTTAATATAATTCCGTAGATTCAATACAAACGCCAAACACAAATAAATAATTAAAGGCGACCAAGTAGCAATAAATGTCGCATAAACAAAAAAGATACGAATACGATAGGAAGGAATTCGCAATTTATCTCCCAGATAACTACACACTCCAAATGCATAAGTTTCTATGAATGATCGAATATATTCTATCCATTTCATAATACAGACATTTAAATCAATAAAAAAAATGTTCTTGGATTCCTTAAATTACAATCGAAACGCATAATCTACAAAATAGTTTAAGTAATTTGACATAAAATTGCATAAACTCCTCAACAAAATAGTCAAAATAACCAATGAAATACCTCAAATATCTTATTTTACTGCTTTTAATCCTATTTTTAGCTGTATCCTCCTATTCTTATTACCTCCTCAAACAACAGCAACCCAGCTACGATGGTACCATTACCATCAATGGATTACAAGCAGAAGTAGAGGTATTATACGACCAGTATGGTGTACCTCATATCTATGCCCAACACGAAACAGATGCTTATAAGGCACTTGGTTATGTTCACGCACAAGATCGCCTCTTTCAAATGGAACTCATTCGTCGCATTGGTCGCGGCACCTTATCCGAAATACTAGGCCCCGATTTACTTAAAACAGATCAATTATTTCGAACATTAGGCATCAAAGAAAAAGCAGTACAATCTGCCAAAGAGTTCCTACTACCAGCTACCGATAACTACCAAAAAGCAGCCCTCGCCTATGTCGATGGTATCAACCACTTTATCCAAACAGGGGCTACCCCCATCGAATTTACCCTACTCGATATTCCTAAACAAGCATTCGAACCAAGTGACCTATATCTCACCATTGCTTACATGGCCTTTGGTTTCGCAGAAGGATTTCGAACCGATCCAATCATCAACAAAGTAAAAGAACAACTTGGCAATGATTATATCAAAGACTTAGCAACCAACTGGCCACAAGGTACCACCACTATCCCATCACAAAAAATAGACGCTCTAGTACTAGACAGCACCTCCATTAGCTATACATTCGACCAATTTGCCTTTCAAATAGAGCAAATACTAACACAATTACCTGCCCCACTACTTGCCGGCAGTAACAGTTGGATCGTAGGAGGAGAAAAAACCGAATCAGGCTTCCCCATTCTCTGCAATGATACCCATATCGGATATGGACAACCTGCTGTTTGGTATGAAGCTCATCTAATATACCCCAATAACAATGTATATGGAAATTTTTTGGCGGGTTATCCATTTCCTCCTCTAGGTCATACACCTCAAAAGGCAATAGGTTTGACAATGCTTGAAAATGATGATGTAGATTTTTATAAAGAACGACGTAATCCCGACGATCCTTCACAAATTTGGTATAAAAATCAATGGAAAAAGATGGAACAACGAGAAGAAGTCATTTCCATAAAAGGGCAAGCAGATACAAGCATTCGCATTTTTACAAGTCCTCACGGCCCATTGGTTAGTGGCTTATTTGACCCATTCAACAAAGAGGATGATATTGCCATTTATTGGACATTTTTACAAACACCTTGTAAACTACTAGAGGCGTCTTACAAAATTATGCAGGCACAAGAGCCAAAAGAATTACAAGAAGCCATTACACTTATCAGCGCGCCTGGACTAAATATCATGTATGCGGATACCGCAAATAACATTGCATGGTTTACATCTGGACATCTTATCCAACGTCCTTCTCATATCAATTCAGCTTATTTGCTAGACGGTAGCAGTGGACTAGCAGAACCATTAGGATTCCATGATCCGCGTACTAATCCACATTATATCAATCCCTCCAATCATTATCTATACTCTGCCAACAATCAACCCGAAAGCGGTACAAGCAACTACTACCCCGGATATTATGTTCCCGAAAACCGCGCAAAACGCATCAATACCCTCCTCCAATCAAAAGACAAATGGAACGTAACCGATATGCAAAAAATGATAGTCGATGATCAATCTAGTATGCACGCTCAAATTGCGAAAGACATCATGCGCCCTATAAAACCAGTCATAATAGAAACAAGGGTACCAAGTTTCAAACAAGCAATGGATTTGTTATTATTATGGGATGGTAATCATCAATTATCTAGCCCTGAACCAACTATTTACTACAAACTACAACACTATATTTTCAAATATTCGATGGAAGATGAAATAGGTACTGAGGCTTTTATGACACTCCAAAAAACCTTCACCTTTCGCAGAGGCATCGCCTCTTTTATCAATAATGAGGCATCAAAATGGTGGGATAATATCAATACGAAAGAAAAAATAGAGACACGGGAGATGATTTTCGAAAAAGCGTTCCGCCATACGGTTCGCGATTTAAAATCAACACTCGGTAGTGACTGGTCTTGGCAACAAGTACACACGCTCGAACACCAACATCCTATTGGGCGACAAAAGCCATTCAATTTACTATTTAATGTGGGTCCCTTCCCTATCGCTGGCGGAAATGCAGTGATCAACAATCAGGGCTTTTTTGCCGATACAAGTGGCAATTATAAGGTCGTTTATGGCCCTGCCATGCGCAAAATTGTTCCACTAAAAACCCCAAATCAGGCAATTAGTGTTTTACCAACAGGTCAATCGGGCAATGTCATGAGTCCATACTATAAAGACCAAGCAACACTTTTTGTGGAAGGTAAATTCCGCCCACAATGGATCAAGAGAGACTCGGTAGTGAAGTGGCAGCGCCATCGACTACTTTTGAGACCACTGCACTGAAAAATTACTCGCTACGGTCTCTTAGAATTCCCCTCTCCATCAATAAAATACGTCTCCCCACCCAAACTCACTTTCGCCTGTTGATTCATAAAGTCTCCTGCTGTGGTATATTGAATAGGGATAACAACAATACCCATTGGGTTCACAAAACCCCATTTCCCATTCTTCTTCACCTTTGCCAAACCATCTGAGAAAAAACCAATCTCTTCATAAATAGGAGGAATGACCTCCGTTTTATATTGATCCATATATCCTTTCAAGCCATCTCTTTCCAAAATGGCCCAACCTGTTGTCATCATTTGTTGCACTTCACTTGTTAGTGTAGCTACCTGTTGCATTAAGGCAGGAAAATTCTTTTTCAAAGTAATATAATCTATATTAGAAAACTCGATTGTTTGTAAATTTTCTTGCTTCAAGGAATCCAATAATTGCTGCAAATAAGCTTTAAAAGTTGGATCAATAGTAGGAGTGGCAAGCAGTGAACTAAGGATTTGTTCGTTAACAACCATTGTTTGCTTTTCTGCGACCATCCCCATAGAAGTACCAGCAGGCATTTTAGAAGTATGATCTACACCTGTTTTATGAGTAGTAGGCGAAGAAGCACTATTATCAACGATCTTTTCTGTCCCTTTATCCAAATGCCCCTCCTTATTTTCAATCACTGTATCTTTGATAACAGCAATCTCATCCGTCTTCATTTGCTGAGTTTGATTCGAATTATTTAATATCATCCATAAAAGTCCTACGCATAAACCAAGCACCAACATAGCAGCTACTGTTCTCAAAGGACGCGGTAAAGAACGTACTTTGGTAGATGGTGCTGTCTCTTTTATTGTTCGCGTGCGCAAGGTAGCGCGTCGATCATCTACTGCTGTTACGTCCTTTTCTTCGGCATTAATTTTCTGTAAGGTTCTTCGCAAATTAATAGCATCTTCATCTAATAAGGCTGCCTCAATATCTCGATGTAGTTGTACCTCTTCGGCAAAAATAGGGTTTTGGCGCATTTGTGCTTCAAAAGCATGTAAAGCACTACCAGTTAATTCGCCTCGAAGATATTTTTCAATAAGCTCATATTTTTGCTGTTCAATACTCATAAGTTGGGTTTCATATAGGTGCAGAATAATCGGGTATGCATTGCGTGAGGGATAGTAGCGATAGCTTGGCGAAATAGCCACTTTGTGAAGCAAGGACTAGCAGGGCTGACGAAGGAAGACACTGCTAAGACTATGCTGAACGAGTGGGTATAAGCCAACTACAAGCGGATAGCCCGCCCCCATTTTTGCCAATCAACCTGTTAGGTTTGTTGTGATAGAGCAAACACAAGGTAATTGCCCCTATAAAACCTGGCAGGTTTCGATTGGCAAAAATGGGGGCACGCCCAAAAAATAATACTACTAAATCTATCTCACATTTCTTTATTCCGAAACTCATTAAAAGGTTACTGTTTTTTTCCAAAAATTTAATCCAATTGTTTTCTTATTCGATCAACTTCTTATAGTCATCATCATCTTGTATCCACTTTATCAGTCGTTTTTTACAGTCAAATCGGCGTTTTTTGAGCGTATTGACAGAAATATGATAAATCTCAGCCGTTTCTTTATCGCGCGCTTTCATAAAATGCTTCTTTAGGATGGCTTGACATTCATCACCTAGTTGCTGGAAATAGTGCCGAAATAGCTCATAACAATCATTCTGCACCATTAGGCGATGTATATCTGTTGGATCAGCGATCTCATCAAAGCTAGGGTCAAGCGCATATTCTTTTTCATCTCGTTTTTTTTTGAGCCAGATATTACGACTCACACTATGTAAAAAGGTATTGATATTGCATGTTAAAAATAGCCCCTCTCGTTCCGCCTTTCGGTATATCACCATAATGGCATCTTGAAAAATGTCATCCCCTTCTTGAGAAGTTCCTCCCATACTTTTAATAAGGCTAACAGTTCGATGCTTACAAGTTTGATATAACTCCCGAATCAATCGTTCGTCATTTTCTAACA
The DNA here is from genome assembly GCA_020629895.1 of Bacteroidota bacterium. GTDB lineage: Bacteria > Bacteroidota > Bacteroidia > Chitinophagales > UBA2359 > JAHDHP01. The sequence continues at coordinate 14,805 of JAHDCM010000003.1, read as the reverse complement.
AAGCAGTTAAAAATTTATTATCTGGATGGATTGACACTTTAACGACTGATTTTCATTAGATAATATATTACAGGAAATAAATTTAAAAAAATAATACAGAAATGAGGGTAACTTTTTTCAACTCTTGTAATAAATAATTGAACGTCTGTTATTTATGTTTTCCTAGTTACTGAGATAAAAATAAGAAAAAAATAATATTCACTGTAAACAATACCTCATGTCAAGCCCAATAACTTTAAATCTCCAGCATTGGTTTACTAGTAAGCCTCAGACTTATGACAACATTCTGGAAAAGGAATTGTTGCATTGGTCAAAAAAAGGATGTTTCGCGCCTACTCAAAGAAGTCAGTTAGCCAAACTGTTAAAACAGCGTATTGCTGATAAATTAGCGCATAAACAGCAACAGGTCACAGAGCAGCAATTGCAAACCTTAGCACGTACTTATTGTAATGATATTTATGATCTTCAATTACTCAATGATCGCGACCCTGCATTGGTCTATAAATATCAAGCACAAACCATCAACATCATCAATAAGCACCTACGCTATTATGGTAATACTTCTAATGACTATTTACATAAAAAATTATTGGGAGAGGTTAACGACCAACTTATCTTTAAATTAGCCCAAGGCCGTCTTCGTAATTTTAAAGGAAACTCCTTATTCAAAACATTCTTCTATCGTGTAACCGTTTTTACCTTAAAAGATATTTTCCGCAGCTTACGTCGCCACCAAACGGAACCATTACAAGATAATATATCGGTACAACCCCAATTTCCTTCGGTTACTCCTGAAACATTCAAACGTCAAATTTTTCGGCTCGTTCCTAGCACTTTTCACTCCAAATTCGAATTGAGTATTCGTGTTATTTATCGCTTACCTATTGATACTCACGTTGTTAAAAAGCTATATCCTAATGCATCAAGCGAAGCCTTAACATATATTGAACAACACTTTTCTACTAATTATGCCCAACGTGCAAAATGTACTATATGGAACCAATTATTACAGGCGATTATTCTTCTTGAAAATAAACAACAAGGTTTGCGAAGTTTGCAAGAGTGGATCAAAACAAATCGCATTTCCTTAATCGAAACCCTTTTTCAAAAAAAGGTAACACTACAAACTGCTGAACAAAAAAATGCTTTCGATACCTATTTCGAATGGCTTGTTCATCAGAGCTTTGCTTCTTAGTTTCTTCCTTATCACTACAAGTATTCCTGCTTCTGTGTACTACCTAATCGTGTAAGTAATTAGACAATTTGAGCGTGTGTCAAACGGTGTTTTAAAACTTCGTTATAGCGATAGCTATGTCTATAATCGCCCCTTCAAACAGCTACACGATGCCTTCATTTCGCGCTATTTTGGTAGTGCTATATCAAAAAACTTTGAGTTCTAAATTATATGAAAATAAAAACTACTAACAAAATGAAAGTATATTTACACCCTCGTACTTCTTGGCTTCATTGTCTTTTTGCCTTTTGTAGTCTGCTACTTTTGAGTACAGATGTACAGGCACAATCAAACCTAGCAAATCCCACTATTTACCAAACCAATCAAGTATTTTCAATGGGCAATGGTGATATATTGCCTCGCACATTAGTGACTCACAATTTGAATGCCGCTAAAACAACTAGAGTTGATGAATTATGGGAAGGAAACTTATTTGAGATTCCACTTAAAGGAGACGGTATTACCATAGGAGTTTGGGATGCAGGAGCGGTTCTTACTTCTCATGTAGAATTTGGAGACCGTGTTAATCAAATTGATATTGACATCTCTGAACCACATCCTCATGCTACTCATGTGACGGGTACGATCTGTGCAAAAGGAGTAAAAGATAATGCCATTGGAATGGCGAATGAAGCAAAGATCATTTCTTTTGATTGGCATAACGATGAAAATGAAATGGCAGAGGAAGCCGCTAACGGTTTACTTTTAAGCAATCTTTCTTATGGTTATACAACAGGTTGGAGTTTTGACTATGTGAAGCAAATATGGGTTTGGCATGGCTATGTTGGAATTAGTGAAAAGGAAGACCACTTTTTTGGGCTTTATAGTGATCGCTCTCGCGCTTATGACCTTATTGCGAATAGTAACGAAAATTATCTCATCGTTCGTTCAGCAGGGAATGATCGCGGAGAAGAAGGCCCAGCGGAAGGAGAAGAACATTTGTTTTATAATCCTGTAACAAATGCATGGGAATTATCTACACTAAGTCGTAATGCTGATGGAGGAAGTGAAGGCTTTGATTGTATCTCACATGGAGCTTTGGCTAAAAATGTGTTGACAGTAGGCGCAGTGGAAGATGTACGATTTGGTTATAACAATCCTGACGATGTAGATATGACGACTTTCAGTTCTTGGGGTCCTACTGATGATGGACGTATTAAACCTGATATATGTGGAAATGGGGCAACGGTAGTTTCTACTATTTCCAATAGTGCCAATCCTAATATGATAGATGGGTATGGCGTAATGTCTGGTACTTCTATGGCGACACCTAATGTCACTGGAAGTTTGGCTCTTATTCAACAGTACTACCATAGTAAAGCCGAAGATTACTTGAAAGCGGCTTCTTTAAAAGCATTGATATTACATACTGCTGATGAAGCTGGAGCCGCACCTGGCCCTGATTATATGTATGGATGGGGTTTAATGAATACAAAAGCTGCCGTAGAGCTAGTTCAACAACACTTTGATGAAAACGCGGATAATGCTCAAATTATAGAAACAGCATTATCCAATAATAGCGTACTCGAATTTCCTATTTATTCTGATGGACAAACTCCAATTAAAGCAACGATCAACTGGAATGATCCTGCTGCCGAGGTTAATCCTAACCAATTAAATTCAAGAAAGTCCAAACTAATCAATGACCTAGACCTTCGTATCGAAAAAGTGAGTGATGGAACCGTATATCAACCTTATGTATTAGATCCTTCGGCACCACAGAATAGTGCAACAACTGGTGATAATATAGTAGATAATACTGAACAAGTTTATATCGAAGCTCCAACTCCTGGCAATTATATAGTACGTATCAACCATAAAGGAGGACTCAAACATAGTTTCCAAGCTGTTTCAGTAATCATGAGTGGTTTAAGTACTGCTAAAGCTGTTTGTGAACTAACCGCAGCCTTTTCTATTATAACACCTACTTGCCTTAATACAACTAGTTCTTTTCTAAATGAAACCAGTAACCAAGAAGCAATGAGTACTTGGTTAATCAATGATGAGCTAGTATCAACAGAAACACATTTGGACTATATATTCGAGAGTGTGGGTACCTACGAGGTGTCGCTAATCACTAGTTTTGAAAAATGTACCGATACACTTACACAAAGTGTGACCATTCAGGATATCGATGCTTCTTTTTCTATTAACACAGAAACACCTATGACAATTATGGTTACTCCTAATAGTACTGTAAAAGCCAGTTACGTTTGGGACTTCGGAGATGGTACTAAAAGTGATCAAGCTACTGTTTCGCATGTTTATGAAGAAGCTGGCACTTATACTGTTTGCTTAACCGTCAGTATAGATGGCTGTGCCAAGCAAAATTGCCAAGAAATTGCTATTTCCGAATTACCTTGTCCCACCGTTGAAAATATAGACATCACCCACACTTCTTGTGGTCAACACAATGGACAAATTACATTAAAGATAAGTAATACTGATCCTCCACAAGCACTTAACTATGCTTGGAATAATGGCGAAACAGGTAGTTCTATTGAAAATTTAGCAGCAGGTTCTTATAGTGTAACTATTACTACTCCTAGCGGATGTATGAGTAGTCAAAATATAAGCATTAACGCTTCTCGCGCTATCACATTAAACCTAAACCAAGAAAATGCCACTTGTGATAGTTTTGGCGTTCTTACTGCATCCATAGAAAACGCAACTGCTCCTATTAGTTACGAATGGAGCAATGGCTCCACTGAGGCACAAATTAAGCCGAGTCAATCAGGTAGATACGGACTTACTGTTACAGATGCCAATGGTTGTACTGCTACTGCCAGTATTTCCATCCAACAACAAGTTACGAATGAACTTTCTGTAAAAACAACTGCTACCAGTTGTGGAGAAGAAAATGGGGCAGCTACACTTCAAATATCAGATCCAGAAAATGTTAGCTTAATCAAATGGAGTAATGGAGCCAAAGATACAGACAATGTACAAGGTTTAGCTGCAGGTGATTATAGTGTTTCTGTAACCGATCTGAAAGGTTGTGTAGCTACCAGTGAGTTCACCATCGACAAGTCGGAAGCCTTAGTTGCTAGTATTACTAAATCAGATGCCAGTTGTAATGAAGCCAATGGCTCTGCAACCGTTGTTTATGAAGGAGCGATACCAATTGTTAGTTATGAATGGAGTAACGGACAAACTGGTGCTACTATCGAAAAGCTAGAAGCAGGTACTTATAAGGTAACCATTACCGATGCCAATGCTTGTACAGCAGTACTGAATACAAGCATCGAAAATAGTACGTCTCCTGAACTAGAGGTACAAATTACACCAGCCGATTGTGGCCGTCAAGTAGGCGCAATTAGTCTAACGAATATCGGAGATACTGAAGTTGCAAGCTACTTATGGAACACTGGTGAGAAAGGCTCTAGTATCATCAACTTACTAGCAGGCACCTATACCGTCACTATTACCGACATTAACAACTGTACAGAAGTAAGAAACATAGAAGTACCAGGCAGCAATGCCCTTACAGTTACAGTTGAAGTAAGCCACCCTAGTTGTGGAGAAAACAATGGAGAAGCAATTGCAGTTATACCTGGCGACCCTGAAAATGTATCTTATAAATGGGATAATGGGATGGAAGGAAAACATATTAAAGGCCTTGCTCCTGGTATTTATACTGTTACTGTTATGAGTAGCGAAGATTGCACCGCATCAGCAACAGGCCGTTTAAACAACTCAACCGTACTCACCTTTGATGTAGAAAAAGAAGATACTCAGTGTGGTGAAAAAAATGGAACCGCCGAGATTATTCCGCTGCTCGACTATGAAGGTGAATTAAAATACACCTGGAGTACTGGACAAAGTACCACTTCTATTTCACAACTGTCTCCTGGTGATTATAGTGTAACCGTTTCCTACCAAGACTGCTCAAGCATTGAGAAATTTACTATTGGAGCATCTGAAACGCTGAGTATCGACCTCAAAAAAACCGACGCCACTTGTGAAGAAGCGAATGGTTCTGTAAATGTCATTCCACTAACAGGTGCTGCAATTAACAGTTATGTATGGAGCAATGGCTTTATAGGTTCAAGCCTCCAAAATGTTGGGGCAGGTACTTACAAAGTAACTGTTACAGATATAACAGGCTGTAAAGCTTATGGCTCTACAACTATCGAAACAAGTTCTAAACCTGTTGTAGGTATTGCTACTCAAAATGCCCTTTGTGGTACTCCAAGTGGCTCTGCTGTGGTAACGCCAATGAGTGATACACCTATCGAAACTTATAAATGGAGCAATGGAAATACATCCGATCAACTCATTGATGTAGCAGCAGGAACCTACACCGTGACTATCACCGATATAAATGGGTGTAGCATCCTCAAAGAGGTCGTTATTGATGATGAAGGCGCACCCGAAATCAAACTAAGTGCTACTTCTACAGATTGTGATGGAAAAAGTGGTACTGCTTCAGTAAATATTTTAAGTGATCACGACATTCAAAATTACCAATGGAGTTCAGGCGAACAAAGTCCATCTATTAGTGAAAAAGCACCTGGCATCTACGAAGTAACCGTAACAGATGTCAACGGATGTAAAGCAGTTGGAAGTATTGAAATTGAAGGTAGCACACCATTAGAAGTAAGCGAAAAAATTACAGTCACTAGTTGTGGACTTAATAACGGTACCATTGAACTAACACAGGTTTCGGAAAAAGAAATTGTAAGCTACGCATGGAACAATGGACACAGTACCAATAAACTAGAAAATGTAGGAGCTGGCACCTACGCTGTTACCATTACTGACGCGGATGGTTGCACGTTCAGCAATACCTATGATATGCCTACTTCCGAAGCCTTACGAGTGGGAGTTATCAAACAAGATGCTTTGTGTAATGGCCCACTTGGAAGCATAGAACTCATCCCAATGACAGGTGGAAAAGAGCTAAATTACCAGTGGAGTCATGGCGAAACAGGTGCCTATATTGAAAACCTAGATGCAGGAACGTATAAAGTAACCATTACTGATGAGTTTGGCTGTTTTACCAAACAGGAGGTTGACATCGTAAAACCTGATGCCCCACAAATAAAGGTTAGTCCTAAAAATGCCACTTGTGGTGAAAATAATGGGGCAGCTACCGTCGAAATCCTAACGGATGACAAGAATCTAAATTATCAATGGAGTGATGGCAGTACCAACAGTAGCCTAGATAATTTAGCTCCAGGTCAATATCAACTAGAGGTAACAAACCAAGCAGGTTGTAAACAAAGAATCCGTTTCTCCATCTCTTCCGAAGAAGGCCCTCAAATTTCCGTTTCCAAAACAGATGCCGCTTGTGATGGGACACTAGGAACCGCCAGTGTACGCCTCCTCACCGATCACGAAGCAGTAACTTACGAATGGAGCAATGGCGAAAAAGGAAACCAAATCAGTAAACTAGCAGTGGGTAGCTACCAAGTAACCGCTACTGATAAAAATGGCTGTACAGCAATTGATGAAGTAATCATTGAAGGTAACTCGCCTCCAATGTTTGAACTTAGTAAGTTCGACACCAAATGTAACCATCAAAATGGTTATGCGGCTGTCATCACTACGGAAGATACCACTGGATGGACTTATAAATGGAACAATGGAGAAGTTACTGAAAGCATTAGTGGACTTGAAGCAGGTGAATATTATGTAATCGTTACCAATACCGAAGGTTGTGAAAGCATTCAATCAATCACTATTGAAACATCAGAAGCATTAAGACTAATACTAGCACCAACTCGTACAAGTTGTGACAGCATAACAGTTAATCTAGCAGCGAATAAATTGATCGAATCTGTTGAATGGAATGATGGTATAGACACCCCTTCTCGTACATTTACAGAACCAGGTACTTACTGTGTAAATATCATTAGTGCCGATGGTTGTGTAGCCCTAGAATGCCTAGAAGTACAATTTCCAGAGTTAAAGATTGCTATTCAATCTACTCCTGCTGGTTGTAATGGCGGAGGAAGTGCCAGTGTAGAAATAATCGAAGATCAACCCATCAGCAGTATTTTGTGGAGCAATGGCGAAACAACACCCACCATTACAGGCTTAGAAGCAGGCAAGTACAGTGTTACAGTAACAACCGAAATAGGTTGCTCTAAAACAGAAGAAGTAGAAATCATACAAGTTGAAGCAGTAGCTATCAATGTACAACTAGAACCCAAAAATACAAGCTGTGGAGAAGACAATGGAGCCATTTTCCTACGCATCAACAGCGACCCTAATGATATTATGAGCTACGAATGGAGCAATGGTAACAAGTCTCGTAACCTCGTAGATATTCCAGCAGGTACCTACATCGTAACTATCACCGATCAGCAAGGATGTAAACACACCAAAACACAAGAAGTGCAATCCTCTCAACAAGCACAAATACTCGCTTTAAGTGCCAATAGTTCTTGCGGATATGCCAATGGGCAAATCTTACTACGATTCACCAATACCGTAAAAATCGAAAGCATCATCTGGAACGATGGTGTAATGGGTGAATACCGCGAAAAATTAACCGAAGGCACCTATACCGCTACCATCACAGACGAATATGGTTGCCAATATACAGAGGTCGTTAAAATCGAATCTGATCGACCCGCCATTAATGCTGCCGTTATAACAACTCCTGCCTCTTGTGGCGAAAATAATGGAACAGCCGAACTATCATACGACACTAGACTCAATACCATACAATGGAGTAATGGTGTAACAGATAGTACTGCTCTCAAAAACCTAGCACCTGGTAACTACTTCGCACTCATTACCTCCACCGCAGGATGTACCGAAACAGTTCATTTTAATATCGAAGGTAGCCCGAATCCCGAAGTTCACCTCGACCCAACACATACCACCTGTGGCGAAAAGAATGGCAGCTTAGAAGTCATGGTACATACCGACGAATCTATCATTGAATCGTATAAATGGAGTCATGGAGCCAGTGGCAAAAAAGTAAGTGACCTAGAGGCGGGCATGTATCAAGTCACCATCACCGACATCAATGGTTGTTATACCACTGCCAGCTTAGTTGTAGAGACATCTGACCCAATGAATGTGGAAGCTGAAATCAAACCGAACCAAGCTGGACAAAACAATGGTAGTATCAGCCTAACAGTTGACCATAGCGAAAAAACCAACTACCAATGGAGCAATGGAGCCAATACACCTACTATTCAAGACCTCAAGCATGGTGATTATACTGTCACCATTACCAGTAATAGTTGTCAATTAGTGAATACTTATACCGTAGCACGAAGTAAGAAAATAGGCGACGATGATGACATCCGACCTCCTAAAGAGCAAGACGATGGCGAATGGAATATTGGTATTGGCCCAAGTAATAGCGACCCTATTGACCAAGAAGAAGAGGACGAAGAGGAAGAAATAAATATCGAAAATTTACCTCCACTAACCGACCATATCGTTAATCAGGTAAATACAACACCAGATACAGAGGGAGGCATCTCACTAGGCAGTACTTTCGACGCAAACTACTTCCTACCCGATGGCATCATCAGCGACCCAAGTCTCAACAATGATACAAATGATGAAATAGACGAAGAAGAAGAGACACCAAGTATCGTATGTCCACCAGGTAACGCCTTCGAATTAACCGTTCACACTCAAGCAACTAGCTGTGGTTTAGACAACGGCATCGCACTAGCCAATGTACCCAACCACAACCAAGTTATCATCTCCTACGAATGGAGCAATGGCATGGATGGACGTAGCATTAATAATGTTCCCGCAGGCACCTACACGCTCACTGCCACCGACCTCAACGGATGCACCGCTACAACGACCCTCTACATTGAAGCAAGCCAAGCCCCACAAGTAGAACTAGGAAGTGATACCCTCCGTATTGCCAGCAATGAATCCGTTTTACTAGATGCCTACCATAGTAACGAATGGCAATATCATTGGTCTACGGGCGAAGATTCACCCAATATCCTTGCTGAAGAATCAGGCAATTACACCGTCACGATCATCACACCCGAAGGATGTGAAGCAAGCGACCAAATCACTGTTATGAAAACAATGCCCTGGGAAGAAAATACCGATCTATTTGAAGTATATCCAATTCCCGCTAGTGAAAACATTACCATCAGCACCGCCGCCACCGAAGGCATGATTAATATCTACACCCTCAATGGCCAATTGACCGCCAATTATACATTACAGCAAGGCAAACAGGTAATACCCATCCACCAACTATCGCCAGGTTTATACCTCCTTGAACAAGTCACACCACAAGGAGAAAGCAAACGCCTAAAGATCATTGTAGAATAAGTTTATTTATTACAAGTACGGGTATATACTTAAGCCCCTTTCGATTTATTTTCGAAAGGGGCTTTATTTGTTTTATTGGGGCGTGTCCTTTTTTCGCCTCACCCGTCGATGTGTACACATCAACAGGCATGAGGCGAAAAAAGGTCGGGCTATCCGCTTGTAGTTGCCTCACACCCACCTATTCGCCTATATTGCTGGCAGTGTCTTCCTCCGTCAGCCCTCCCAGCAAAAGGCTCATGCAGGTGGCTGTTTCGTCAAGCTACCGCTACTATCCCTCACGCGGTAGACGTTTGAACGATTGACGATTAAACGTCCGACGGAGTTGCCGCCAGCGTCATCGCTGGTGGTTTACCCGACAAATGACAGCGGCTAGGCTGTTTGCCTTATCTTTTTCGCACGTCGCACATTCACTCATCCACTCATTCCCTCACCCATTCATTTTTCTTTCAAACCGTTCCCGAATATCTTCCAAACGCCCCTCTGGAATTGCAGAAATCAAGCGTTGCGTGTACTCCCGTTTCGGATGATAACAAATATCATCCGCATCCCCCATTTCTTCAATCTTGCCACGATTCATCACCACCATCCGATCCGACATAAATTTCACCACCGAAAGGTCATGAGAAATGAAGATATACGTAAAGTTAAAATTATCCTGTAATTCATTAAGTAAGTTCAACACCTGCGCTTGCACCGACACATCCAATGCCGACACCGACTCATCCAAGATAATGAATTCAGGCTCCAAAGCAAGCGCACGCGCCACACAAATCCGCTGTCGCTGTCCACCTGAAAATTCATGCGGATAACGATTTACATGATCCGCCTGCATACTCACAGTCTCCAACAACTGCCTAGCCTTATCCATTCGTTCATTATCATTCGCTAAGATACCATGAATTTGCAGCGGCTCAATAATCGCAGCCCCAACCGTCATACGTGGATTAAGCGAAGAATAAGGGTCTTGAAAAATGATCTGCATATCGCGACGCATATCCTTCATATCTGACTTACTCAAATCAAGAATAGACTTGCCCTTATAAATGACCTTACCCGCATGCGCAGGCACCAATCGTAAAATAGTACGCCCCAAAGTTGTTTTACCACAACCCGACTCCCCTACCAGTCCCAACGTTTCACCTGGATAAACATCAAAACTAATATCGTCTACCGCCTTCACATAATCCAGTACTTTACCAAAAAAATTGCGCCTAGAAGGGAAATAGGTTTTCAAACCCTCCACCTTCAAAATCGGCTCTTTCTGCATCATTTTCTTGATGCGTGCCTCCCGATCTTCGGGCTTCACCTCTACGGCTTTTAATGCCTCCTCTACGGAACTAATTTTTTCAATAATCTTCCCATCCTTTACCTCCATAAAATCCTTCACTGTTGGCAAACGATAAAGGCGTTTGTGTAATGGCGGACGACAAGCCAATAAACCTTTGGTATAAGGGTGCTTCGGATTTGAAAAAATATCTAATACACTCCCTTGTTCTACAATTTTTCCCTTATACATCACAATCACTCGGTCGGCAATTTCGGCAATCACCCCCAAATCGTGGGTAATAAAAATCGTTGTAGAGCCTTTTTCCTTTTGTAAGTTCAACATCAACTCCAAAATCCGCTTCTGCACTGTCACGTCAAGGGCAGTGGTAGGCTCATCAGCAATGAGTATTTTCGGTTCACAAGACATTGCCATCGCAATCATGACCCGTTGCTTTTGCCCTCCCGAAATTTGATGTGGATAAGCTTCAAAAATACGTTCAGGTGTAGGCAGCTTCACTTGGTCAAAAAGCTCAATGGTTTTTTTACGTGCTTCCGCTTCTCCTAAACCCTGATGCAAGGCTAAAGCTTCTACGACCTGGTCACCGCAGGTAAACACAGGATTCAAAGAGGTCATTGGCTCTTGAAAAATCATCGAAATATCATTCCCGCGATAATCTCGCATTCGATCAATCGGTATTTCCAATAAATTTTCCTTAGTGCCATCATCTTTATGCCAAATCACCTCCCCCCCTGCAAATTCACCTGGCGGCATGGGTATCAATCGCATAATCGACAAACTAGTGACCGACTTACCTGATCCCGATTCCCCAACAATTCCCACTGTTTCGCCTTTGTGGAGGGTAAAACTTACATCATCTACTGCCTTTACAGTTCCATTTTCTGTATGGAAATAGGTCTTTAAATTTTTTACTTCTAATAATTTATCACTCATAATATTACTGAGTTATTGCTATCAATTTTATTTCTACAAAGTGGAGGACTAGCGTAAGCGCGAATACTCCTTTGGATCAAATGCCTGACGTACTCCTTCTCCGATAAAGGTAACAGTTGTTAATGTTAAAAAGAGCAATACCAATGGCGTAATAATGATCCACCAATATTTAGTGTCTTGGTTCGATCCTTGTTGAATCAATTCTCCCCAACTTGGTGTAGGAGTTGGTAATCCAAAGCCTAAGAAATCAAGAGCTACTAAACTGCTGATATAACCGATGATGGCAAATGGAGCGAAGGTAATTACAGAGGTTAGTGCATTTGGTAAAATATGCTTAAACATAATCTTAAAATTCGACTGCCCCATTGCAGTAGCGGCAGCGACATAATCACGCGCTTTTTCTCGATAAAACTCTGCCCGTACATAGTAGGTAATACCTATCCACCCCTTTATCACAACATACATTGCAGCTAAAAAGATAAAACTAGGACGTGCAAACTTTACCATAATCATCATGACAAAGAGGAAGGGCAACGTACTAAATATCTCAATGATACGAAGTCCATACAAATCTAATCGACCTCCAAAATAACCTAGTAAAGCTCCCATCCCAATTCCAAATATATAGGACAAGAGGGTCACTAAAAGCCCAAATGAAATGGAAATAAAAAAGCCATAAGAGGCCCTCGCAAAAATATCTCGTCCTTGTGTATCGGTTCCAAACCAATGTTGGGCATCTGGTGCAGTAGGTGGCTCTACTCCTTCTGGAAACTCACTTAATGGTGTTTCGATAGGGCCGTAAGGATATGGAGGCATCATGACCCAATTTCCTTTGTTTTCTTCTTTAAATATTTTTTTAAGTTCTCGAAAACTAGTTTCTTGGCTTTGTCCAAAATCAGCCCCATTATAGTACTTAAACTTAAATATCTTCCCTAAAAACCCATCAAAGAAATCGGTAAATGCGGGAAAATAATACGCGTTTTCGTACTTAACCGCCAATGGCTGATTATTCATCAGTAAGGGGCAAAAAATACTCAATATATAAAGGCTACTCAGAATAATTAAGGAATAATAGGCTCGTTTAATTTTTTTAAAATTAATAATCCTTTTCTCCATGATGGATTCCGAACGATGCTGATCTTTATTTTTTTTCTTAAAAAACATAATGTTCTTTTTATTCAATTTTGTTAGTTGCTTTTACTGTCTACACTTGTTAGTGTGTTTCAAGTAATCTGTAAGGTCAGTTCACTTAACACACTATCAAATAAATTAGGTAAATTGAATACGTGGATCTAGTATGACATATAAAATATCTGAAATCAAATTACCAATTAGTAAGGCAAGAATAGAGAGTACTGTAAAGCCCATAAAGATGGGATAATCCATATTTTTGATGGCTTCAAAACCTAAAAGTCCAATCCCATCAATGTTAAATACAAACTCGATGAGATAAGAACCAGACAAGAAAATTCCAACAATGCCACCTAAACCCGTAGCAATAGGAATTAAAGAATTTCGAACAGCATGTTTGAAGATGATCGTTTTTTCAGGTAAGCCTTTTGCAAAAGCAGTCCGCACATAATCTTGACTTAGATTTTCCATGAGCGAATTTTTCATCAATAAGGTAAGTACTGCAAAAGAGCCAATCATGTAACAAATAACTGGTAGAATAGTATGATGTATTTGATTCCACACTTTTCCTAAGAAAGATAATTCATCGAAGTTTTCGGATCGAAAGCCCCCTAATGGAAATATTTCGGCTCCTAGAAATCCACCTCCACCAAACAATTTGAGTAATAAGACTCCTAATGCATAGGAAGGAACAGCATATCCCATAAAAATCAAGGTACTTGTTAAAAAGTCGTAGGTAGTATTATGGCGTATGGCTTTTGATATTCCAAGCGGAATACACACCAGATAAGTAAGAAAAAAACTAATAATTCCGAAGTAGAGAGATACGTGCATTCGTTCTCGAATAAGCTTCCAAACACTTCGATTGTGTACATGTGAGACCCCTAGGTCGCCTGTAAAAATACCACTAAAGGCCGATTGTGAAAGGTTTATTTTACCCTCTTTTTCTTCTCCAATATCCCAATCATTAGAGGGAAACCAATCGGTTATTTCGGTATGATTAGGAAGCTCAGGTACATTGTCAAAAGCATAATCGGCCCCCTTTCCGCTTTTAAAGACTTTTACCTGATCGCCCTCTTTATCGACCCTTATCCATCGTTGGATATAAAACTTTTCGTTGTTCTCATTTTCGACGAGTTTTACATTTTCTCGGAAAGGTTTTCCGAATGCGATCTCTTTCGATTTGGTTTCTCGTGGATACACACCTAACCAAACTAAATAGCGTACCAAGAAAGGTTGATCTAAGCCGTATTGTTTACGAAGCATTTCTAATACTCTTTCGTCGATTTTAGCTTCTTGTCCACTACCACCACTCACTACTCCTTCGCCTCCTGTGGCACCTCCCATTTGAAGTTGTGTAATAGCTTTATCGATTGGTCCATTAGGAATCAAACTAATGATACTATACACTAAGAAAGTGCCACCAATAAAGGTGGGAATCATGAGTAATAGACGTTTGAGGATATACTTAAACATATTAAACGATTTACGATTGAACGATTTACGATAAACGATTTACGTCAGACGTTTATCGTAAATCGTTTTCGCGTGAGGGATAGTAGTGGTAGCTTGCTGAAGTAGAAAAGTAGAGAGGCTTGGACTAGCAGGGCTGACGAAGGAAGACACTGCTAGGACTTTAGCCGAACTCTTTTTCTACGAGGCAACTACAAACGGACAGCCCGACCTTTTTTCACCTCGTGCCTGTCGATGCGTGTACGCATTGACGGGCGAGGTGAAAAAAGGACACGCCCAAATACACATTATCCAAATAATTTATGTGCTGTGTTATTTGTTAGTACTACGAGCAAAGGAGATTGGCAAAACAAGAGAAGAGAGAATGGGAGGAGAAGAGATTTTTAAAAGGCACCACTCACAGTAAATAGACTGTGAGTGATGTTAGCAATAGTTAAGACTATTTGCGTTTTTTCCAGTAGTCAATGTGTTCTTCACC
>JAHDCM010000341.1 GCA_020629895.1 Bacteroidota bacterium | reverse complement strand
GTTGACGGTGGAACGGTTGACGGTGGAACGGTTGACGGTGGAACGGTTGACGGTGGAACGGTTGACGGTTAACCGCCTTGGGATAAGGGAATTTCACCGCGCAAGGGATAGTAGTGGTAGCTTGGCGCAGTAGAAAGCTTGTGAGGCTTCGCCTAGCAGGGCTGACGAAGGAAGACACTGCTAGGCGTTTAGCCGAACTGCTTTTCTACAAGGCAACTACAAACGAATAGCCCGACCTGAAGCAAGGTTTGAGGGACTGAAAGGTGGCGAGCAGCTTGGTGTATTTTCCCTTCAGTTCCCGAAAACCTTGCGGAAGGATGCGCCCAAAAAAGAGATCAGATTTTTAGTACCTTTTTTATCCTTTCCTACTTATTCCCACTAATTTTTTCTTATTTTCATTTGTCTCTTGCTCCACGCTGTCCGTAAACCGTTAAATCGTAATTCCCATGAAAGCAAACATCTACTTATTATTACTGTGCATGCTGCTTGTCTGTTTAACCGCCTGTCCAGATAGGAAACTGGTCACCGACCCACCCAATAGATCCCCACTACCTGAAACAACAGCAGGCGACTTGGTACAATTTCCTGCATGGAGTAAAGATAAGATGATCTATGAGGTGAACTTACGACAATATACGGAGGAGGGGAGTTTAGCCGCCTTTTCGAAGCACCTACCGCGCCTCCAAGAAATGGGGGTAGGTATTTTGTGGTTGATGCCGATACACCCGATAGGGGAGCAGGGACGGAAGGGTGGAATGGGGAGTTATTATTCGGTGAAAGATTATAAGGGCATTGACCCCTCGTATGGTACGCTGGCTGATATGAAAAATTTTGTACAAACAGCACATGAGATGGGGATGTATGTCATCATTGATTGGGTGGCGAATCATAGTGCTTGGGATAACCCTTTGACTGTTGCACATCCTGAGTGGTACACCAAAGATGAGAAGGGTAATTTTGTGCCACCAGTGCCAGATTGGTCGGATGTAATTGATTTTAATTTTGACAATAAGGATTTGTGGGAGTATATGATCGGGGCGATGGAATATTGGGTGCGAGAAACGAATATTGATGGCTATCGTTGTGATGTAGCGGGGATGGTACCGTTGGACTTTTGGAAAGAAGCGCGTAGCCGCTTAAATAAGGTGCGTGAGGAGCCGATTTTTATGTTGGCAGAGGCGGAGGAAACCGAGTTGCATGAAGCCTTTGAAATGAGCTATGCATGGGAGTTTCACCACCTTATGAACAAGGTGGCAAAAGGCGAAAAAAATGTACGCGATATTGATGCTTATCTTGCCAAAGATGCTGCCCGCCAAAAGGATTGCCAGTATCGGATGTTGTTTACGAGTAATCATGACGAAAATTCGTGGAATGGGACGGTGTTTGAACGGATGGGTGAAAGTGTGTTTGCTTTTGGTGCTTTGACGGCTACTTTACCTGGTATGCACCTTATTTATAGTGGACAAGAAGCGGCGAATAATAAGCGATTGGCCTTTTTTGAGAAAGATGTGATTGATTGGAAAAACTTCTCTATGTCGGGCTATTACCAAACACTCAATCAGTTTAAAAGCCGCCATCCTGCTTTGTGGAATGGGTGTTTTGGAGGGGATTATACGCGTATTGAGACGGGAAATGACGCTCATATTTTAGCGTTTAAACGAAGCAAACCGATAGGGGAGGGAGCTACCGATGAAGTGTGGGGGGTGTTTAATTTAACGAATCAGCAGCAGTCTTTTACATTGCCTGCCGAATTGGCGGGTGCATTTCACGAGGTCAATTTGGGAGTAGATAAGCAATTGGAGGCAGGTGAGGAGGTATTGATGAAGGGATTTGGGTATTGGTTGTTGGAACGCTGATTAGTAGAGACACAAGGTTTTACGTCTCTAAACTAAAAAAGCAGTAAATGCCATTTGAAGATATAAGGGATGGCTGAAAAATTATATATCGCTAAAAAAAAACCGAAAATCATTATTAGAGTGAAAAATAGTTTTTCAGTCAATAATTCCTCTAAACGAAGCTTCGTTATAGCCATTTTAGTTAGGATATTAAATGGAAAACGCAAAAATAGAACATACATTAAAAACCATACGAACCATTTTGCGATATAATGATCAGTAATGAAAGAAGCATATCTTCCAACAGTAATTCCGAGATAAAGACAAGAAAGGGTAGCCAGTATTAAAAAGATTATAAATCCAACTTGATGAATAAATTGACGCGCAAATCGCTTTTCGTCTTCATTGCCTTCAAATTCACCAAAACTATCTAACTCTTCCTCTGTAATTATTGACATTCCTTTAAAAGGCATACTGTTAAAATAAATCCAATAGCCAACAATGAGACTAAGTGGGAAAATAAGAATGAGAAGCAATGATTCCATGTATTCGATTTTCAGCAAATTTCTATAAAAAAAGATCAATAAACAATTATCCTCATGAAAAGGAGGGTATTTGCGTTTATTTCAAAATTCTATTTAACATAATGTAAATTATAGCCTCAAAGACATCAAACGCCCGAAAGATAATTCTCCAAATCTATGCGGCAAATAAGCCCAGAAAAAACAGCTAAAGAAACACGCATTTTTTAGCCCTTTTAAAACCCGAACAGCACCAAAGCTATTCACACCAAAAAACACCTATTTTTGTAGTCTTTATTTTTTCGTCATTACACATAGTATATTTTTTTAAACTTACCAATCTTTTAAATACGGACTAAAATAATTAGCAGTCACTAGCACATGGCACTTTTCGATATACAGTTGTTTTTTGAGCATATTAAAAAGTGATCATCACTAAAGCTCGAATCTTTTTTGTTCCAAAATCACACAAATAAATACGAATAATTGATTATGCTTAACAAAAAGATTTTCAAATATTTTATTGGCAAAACCTATGCTTTTTAACAGATTTTACTTAGCTTTGCAATTCAAAGCAAACTAATTCTAGTACGTAAAAACCCCATCCCTCCCCTACTTAAAATGACAAAATCGCCATGAAAGCAACCTATATAAACGGCTTTATATATATTATGCATATTCCTGATACCTATCGTTATAAAATTGGATTGAGTAAAAACCCCAAACAACGCGAAAAACAATTACAACGAAAACTAGGTACCGAATTACAATTATTACACTATCGACGCGTCTTTTTCACGCACTATTTTGAACAGTTTCTACACCGTTTAGTGAGCCGTAAAAATGTAACCTTTGATAAAGCAGGTAAAGAATGGTTTGAGTTTTACAATCCGCGCTTCCCCATATTATTAGTCAACCTAATGGCATTTTTCAGCTCTTTCATTGTCTTCGTTATGCTCACTGGCTCCGTCGTTGCCATCATCTTACTAATCGGTTTATTTCTTTTTTAGCCATGCTATTAGTAATTTGCTTTCATGCAAGCATACCGTTACCACATCATCATTCTCGTTTTTCTGGTTTTTGCAGGTAGCTTATGGCTGTATGGCCCCATTCCACAAGATCAAGCCTACCACAATTATGCAGATCAACGCACCATTTTCGGCATCGTCAATTTTTGGGATGTTATCAGCACCTTACCCATGTGCTTTATTGGCATTTATGGCACTTGGATGAGCCTAAAGCACTACCGCCAACGTCCGAGTATCGTTACCAAACTCATTCCGCTTACCTTATGTCTTGGTATCTTTATCGCCTGTTTTGGTTCTATGTACTACCATAATCATCCGATTAATGCCACCCTTGTTTGGGATCGTCTACCCATGACATTCATGTTCATGTCTTTATTTAGCCTATTGGTGTATGATTTTATAGGAAAACGAATGGGCGAAATTGCCTTTTGGCTACTCATTCCGCTAGGTGTATGCAGCGTTTTTTATTGGCAATATACCGAGTCTATCGGGCAGGGCGATCTGCGACTATACGCTATTGTGCAATTTTTTCCTATCCTTATTACGCCCTTTGTATTGTGGTTATTTCCCAAAAAAACCACGTATGTACGATACATTCTTTATATCCTCGCGTGGTATGCCTTAGCTAAGTTTTGTGAGCATTTTGACCAAGCCGTTTACGACATCATCCGTATTTGGAGTGGCCATACTCTAAAGCATTTTTTTAGTGGCATTAGCCTTTATTATGCGGTGAAATTAATTGTTGCTTGGGAAGCGGAGTCATTATTGGGCGTGTCCTTTCGTAGGGATTGAAGAACGGGAGGATCGCGGAATTGGAGTAACAGAAATGGCTGTAAACCTCCCGTTCTTCAATCCCTACTTCAGGTCGGGCTATCCACTTGTAGTTGGCTTATACCTGCTAGTGCTGCATAGTCCTAGCGGTGTCTTCCTTCGTCAGCCCCGCTAGTCCTTGCTTCACTACGCAGCTATTTCACCAAGCTACCGTTACTATCCCTCACGCGTAGGGGCGATCCCTTGTGGTCGCCCAATCGAACGTCCAACGGAGTTGCTGCCAGCGTCATCGCTGGTACTAAGTTCGTAACAACGATGTCATTATGTAGTAAAA
>JAHDCM010000340.1 GCA_020629895.1 Bacteroidota bacterium | reverse complement strand
TTTTCTTCAGGTATTTGTGATTGCGCTTTCTCTTGGTGAATGCGAAGTAATCGCTCTAGTTTTCCATCAATGCTATCAAGTGGTTGCCCTTTTAGAGAAGTAAGGTTGCCATTGGCATCAATAACGAAATAGCCAGGTAGTAAAAATACCTTGTAGGCGTATTTTACTTCTGAATACTTTTCGGGAGCAATGAGATTTACGCCATCAATATTAAAACGACGAATAAGGTCTTGGCAGGCTGCTCTATCTTCATCTAAGGCAATATTTACAAAACGAACTCCCTTTTTTGAGAACTCTTTTTTGAGTTGTTTGGTACGCTTGAAATTGGCGATACAAGGCGGGCAGGTACTTGCCCAAAAACTAACAAAGACGATTTCCCCATCGTAGTCATATAAAGAAACCTTTTCGTTTTCATTATCTAATTTAGAAAGTAGAAAGGAAGGGGAGGGTTTTCCTATTTCTAAACGTTGTTTATTGGCATAAGCACTTTCTACAATTTGCGATAGCTCTTTATTGGGATTATTTTGGTAAAAATGCTTTTTACGAGCATCTACAAGTGTGAATGTTTCTTCGTTAATATCATTTACTAATAGTGTTGCCAGTAAAAAGTATTTTCCACTGCTTTCTTCTATTTGATCAAATAGCAGGTCATAGGTGTCTGTAATAGAGGCATCAGGGCTTGGCGCATGTTGGCTAAATAAGTAATTGCCATAAGCATACAGTAAAGTCTGATAGCTTGGATTTTGAGCGATTGCATGCACCTTATTAAGGTCTATATCGCTTGTAAAGTTAAAGTAATCATCAGGGTATTGAGTGGCTTTTCCCCAGTTCACATAAGGGTAGTTTAAGCGACTAATCATATCCTGATATTGGATGCGGTTTTTTTGTAATTCGTAGAAAGACGTAGATAAAGGATAGCTACTATTGAAGGCCTCTAGTTTGGTTTGTTTTTCTTCAGTAGATTTGCTAATCTTTTTGATGAACCCTTCAGGAGCTTTGTTTTCTATGAATTGCATAGTTAGTGCATCTGACTGAACAGGAAAAGGTTCTGAGTCGAGTTGCTGACCATTATTGCTGGTTAGTTTTTGTTGTTGAATCAAGTATAAGTTATCGTGATTATTTTCACCAGAAAAGGTAATGCTATTTAGAATGTCATTTCCTTCAAAACTCATTTCCATACGAGAAGCGGGCGTAACATATATTTGTACTTTTTGTTTGCCGTGATTGAGCGTTAGATATTGTGGCTCGGCAATGTCTACGGCGAAAATATATTTGCTCTCATCATTAATAGCCGTTTCCATAACTACGGGGTTCAGTAGTGGCGAGTCTTGATATTCTAACTTGACAGAGAACTCAAGTGGATATGAAATTTTACCATGAATAATGGTACGAGAATCTGCTGATTGGGCGAACATAGCGTTTCCACTTAGCAAAAACAGGAAGGTTAAAATAAATGCGAAGCGCAACATTAGTTTGAATTTAAAGTAAATAGTTGAATGAGTTGGTTGCATATCAACTATTGAAAGTCAAAAATAATCAATAAAGATGTGATAGAGTTACGGTGTATTCATCAAAAAACATAAAAGATCATGCCAACAAAATTAATAAAGTAATAGCATATATTTGTTTAATACGAGCCGTAATTTATATGTTTAGAGGTAAAAGGTGACTATTTTTCCGCACGTTGGACAAAATTGTCATAAAAAAGTTTAAAACATCTATATTTTATCCTTGATCTGTATCTTTATACCTTTTCAATTGGAACCAGTTTTCGTAACTACTCCTACAAACCTCTTTATTTATTCAACTATGAAACCTACACTTTTAGTATTAGCAGCAGGGATGGGCAGTCGATATGGTGGCTTAAAACAATTAGATGATGTTGGGCCAGCAGGCGAAACCATCATAGATTATGCGGTATATGATGCCATGCAAACAGGATTTGGAAAAGTAGTTTTTGTAATTCGAGAAAGCTTTGAAACTGCCTTTAGAGAACAGATTACAACCAAATTTAAAGATCAAATCCCCGTCCATTTTGTTCATCAAGAAGTGAACACCCCTATCGAAGGAATTGAAGACCTTCCTGAACGAACAAAACCCTGGGGAACTGCTCATGCTGTTTTAATGGCTGCCCCTGTGATTCAAGAGCCTTTTGCCGTAGTTAATGCGGATGATTTTTATGGGCGCGATTCTTTTCAAGTGATGTCCAATTTTTTGAGTGAAAAAGCAGCCACAAGTCACTATTGTATGGTCGGTTTTGTGTTAAAAAATACCCTTTCCAAAAATGGTAGTGTATCAAGAGGTGTCTGTTCAATGGATGCGAGTAATATGTTACAAGATGTCGTTGAGCGGACAAAAATTCAACGAGATGAGGGGCAAGTAGTTTATGTGGATCAAACAACAAAATACCCATTGTCAGAAGAAGCATTGGTCTCTATGAATTTATGGGGCTTTCACCCTTCCATTTTTGAACATATCCGCCAACAGTTTATCGAATTTGTTGCCGCCAATCGCGAACAGCCCAAAGCAGAGTTTTATATTCCGCTAGTTGTCAACCAACTCTTACAAACAGTTGAAGCTCAAGTAAGTGTCTTGCCTACTACTGAGCAATGGTATGGCGTAACTTACAAAGAAGATAAAGCAAGTGTACAACAGTCTTTAGCTAAACTGGCTGAACAAGGACGTTACCCCAATCCAATTTGGACATGAATCTGATAAATTTGGGGTGCTTTTTCTAACACTCTCTATTTTTTATGTATATTAGTAAGTCATTAACAAACCATTGTTAACGAGATATGATACTCCAACTGAATACATTATCTTTTTTATAAAAAAAATATTGAATTAATCATGGCAAGCCCTCAACCAGCGAAAACGCTATTAGCCCAACTTTACAAATGGGAAAAAAATCGTCCCGATGCTGTTTTTATGCATCAGCCATTTAATGGACAATGGCATACTTTTACTTGGAAACAATTTGGTGATCAAGTACGTCGCATGGCAAGTGCGCTTAAAGCATTAGGTTATCCACCTAAAAGTAAAATCGGAATCATTTCTAAAAACTGCGCCCACTGGTTGATGAGTGACTTAGCCATCATGATGAGTGGACACGTTTCAGTGCCTTTGTATCCAAATGTCAATGCAGAAACAATGAGTTATGTATTGGAACACAGTGAAGCAAAGGCCTTATTTGTCGGAAAATTAGACGACTGGGCAGGTATGAAAAGTGGACTTCCTGAAGATATTTACTGCATCTCTTATCCGATGTATGAAGAGACTGGATATAATCGTTGGGAAGATTTGGTATCGAAGCATGAACCCATGCAAGGAGATATAGACCGAGATATAGAAGATACCATGACCATCATTTATACTTCTGGTACAACAGGTAAACCCAAAGGAGTAGAGCATACCTTCGGATCTATTGGCTTTGCAATTGCCAATGCATTAACGATTATTAAGGTACCCGAAAACGCGCGTTTCTTCTCTTATCTGCCCCTTTCACACATTGCCGAGCGAATGCTTGTAGAAATGGGAAGTATTTGTACGGGGTCGGAAGTGTATTTTGCACAATCGCTTGATACCTTTGCTGATAATTTACGGACTGCAAGCCCTTCCATTTTCTTGGGTGTGCCACGTATCTGGACGAAGTTCCAAATGGGTATCTTAGCCAAGCAGCCACAAGCAAAACTAGATCGCCTAATCCGTATTCCATTACTAGGAAACTTTGTAAAACGCAAAATTCGCAAAGCACTTGGTCTCAATGATGCTGTACACTGTTTTACAGGGGCTGCACCTACACCACGCTCGTTGATGGAATGGTTCAAAAAACTAGGAATCACTATTCAAGAGGTATATGGAATGACCGAAAACTCGGCTTATTCACACTACACACGTAAAGACAATATTAAATATGGCTCTACTGGCCAGCCTATGCCACATGTAGATGTGAAAATTAGCGATATTGGAGAAATTCTTATCAAGAGTAAAGCTAATATGGTAGGGTATTATAAGCAACCCGAACTCACTGAAGGCGTTTTTGAAGATGGCTATCTCAAAACAGGAGATAAGGGAAAAGTGGATGGACAAGGGTTTTTGAGCATCACAGGTCGTGTGAAAGATATTTTCAAAACAGAAAAAGGGAAGTATGTGTCACCAAGCCCCATTGAGTTGAAGCTCTCTAAAAACTCGAATATTGAGCAGGTTTGTGTCGTAGGTACAGGACTCCCTCAACCAATTGCACTAGTCGTTCTTTCAGAAGAAGCGCAAAAGAAAGATGGAAAAGAAATTGAACAAAGTCTGGCGGCTACCCTCAAAGAGGTCAACCCAGTACTTGAAAAGCATGAGAAGTTGAAAAAAATGGTCGTGTTGAAAGAAGTGTGGTCGGTAGAAAATGGCTGTTTGACACCAACCCTCAAAATTAAGCGTAATCCCATCGAAGATCAATTCCAACATTTGTACACAACTTGGTATCAAGAAACAAATGAAGTGATTTGGGAATAAG
>JAHDCM010000339.1 GCA_020629895.1 Bacteroidota bacterium | reverse complement strand
CAAGACCTTTTGATTCTTCAAGCAATTGCCATGAATATACTTCGTTTAGAGCAGATAGCTAAGTTGTTTGACGTGAGTTTGGAGTATGTGCAGGAACTAAAAAAACAATATAATAACGAATAGAAAGTACCTTGTATAGGTACTTCTAAAGGACTTCATCGCACGTCTTTTGCGTGAGGGATTGTAATGATAGCTTGGCGAAGTAGAAGGAATGAGAGGCTTTTGCTGGCAGGGCTGACGAAGGAAGACACTGCCAGCAAAGATAGCCGAACTTGCTTTCTACGAGACAACTACAAATGAAAAGCCCGACGTGTATTTAAAAAGCGTAGCCTTTTGCTACTTCTAACCACCACCAGCGATGAGACTGATAGGATTGAGTAGCAAAAGTTTACGCTTTTTAAATACACGACACGCCCAAAAAATCAAAATGCTTTCCCTATTTTTATTCCATGCACAAAATTGAAACGCTTGTCATTACGGATATTATGTCTTGGTGTAAAGTCGGTAGGGAAATCGGAAACCATAATGGCGTCTAATGATTGGACTCGATTGAGATGTTGCACCTTTTCATATCTGAGGCCAATCCCTCCAAAAATATCAAATACAAAGCCTCGTTTACCAATGACTTGCCTTCCAAATTTTACATGGGGACGGATGGTATGGCGTTTTACATTCAATAATTCACGGTAATGAGTTGCGTAGAGGTCGAATTCATTAGCTTTAGCTACAAGTTCTGCGTGATGTTCGTATTCACTCTGTGCAATCATTCCTTCTAAAGCGACATAAGAAGCTGACATTTTTTGATCTAATTGTTTACTAAGGTAGTAACGTAGTTCGGTACGAGAGCTAAAGGTTTTGTATTGGTGATTGCTAAAGATATGTTGGAAGTTAGGATAGAATCCAAACATTTGTTCGATACTAAACCGCTTAGTGATAGCACACTCTACGCCAAGTTGAATGCTTGGGTAGTTAGGAGATAACAAAGTAAAAGGAGCTGTTTTTATTGCCCACTTTTTAGCTGTTTGTTCCGCTTCTTGCGCCTGAACAAAGCTTGTGAAAGCAAAATAAATGACAAACAGTAGCGTAATGAATTTAGATAGCATTGTAGGATAGTTTTTTAATTTATCTTAGAGGTTGTTATTTTGCTTTTCTTACCTTCAACAAAAAACCCACTCCCCGCACATTCTCAATCTGCACATTAGGGTCAGGCTTGAGGTATTTTCGCAAGCGGCTAATAAACACATCCATACTACGTCCCATAAAATAATCATCATCGCCCCACACTGCCTTCAACATATCTTCTCGTTTTACCAGCGTATTTTTATGTGTTGCTAAAAACTGCAAAAGTTTTGATTCTTGCTGTGTCATGCGAATCGTTTTGCTAGGATGTGTCAAGGTTAAATCAGTAACATTAAAAGTGAAACTTCCCAACCTTATTTGAGGAGCCTGTTTTTGTCCTGTACGCCGTAAAATATTGTGAATGCGCAATACAACCTCATCAATATCAAAAGGTTTGGTGATATAGTCATCAGCTCCCATTTGTAGCCCTTTGAGACGGTCAATTTTTTGATCTTTGGCTGTTACAAAGATAAAGGGTAGGGAAGGCTTGGCTTGTCGAATACGTTTTGCCAAACTAATGCCATCTAGTTGAGGGAGCATGATGTCGATGATACATAGGTCATAGTTGTTTTTCTGAAATTGCTTCCACGCTAATGCCCCATCTGCACATAGATGTACTTCAAATTGACTCATTTGTAAGTATTGTTGTACGACACTGCCCAAATCGGGGTCGTCTTCTACGAGTAGGAGATAGTGTTTCATGTTTGTGGTTTTCATTAGTCGATAGTTGTCAGTCGATAGAAAGTTTAGTTTTTACTTTGGAAGCTTGGGTAAGCTCTTCGAACTTATAGACTATGGACTAGCAGGTAATATAATTTCAAAACAACTCCCTTGTCCCACCTCACTCTCCACCCGAATACTCCCATCATGTGCTTCAACCGCCTTTTTTACATAATACAAGCCCAAACCTAGTCCCTTTACATTATGTACATCTCCCTTTGCTGCCCGATAAAACTTATCAAAAATAAGCCCTTTGGTAGTGGTACTCATACCAATTCCTTGATCAATGATACGAATGCTAATTAGATCAGGATCAGGGTTAGTAGTAATGACTTGAACAGGTGTTTTTTGAGGCGTATATTTGATCGCATTATCAAGCAAATTATTGATAACCGTGGTAAAGTGAAAAGGAGCAATAAACACTTGGTCATTTGTTGCATGTAACGAAAGTTTCAATGGTACCGTTGCTTCTTTTAATTGGAAATCGGCAGTCACTTGTTGCAGAAATTCATTCAACGATAGATACTCGCGTTCAAATTGCCAGGCTTCTTGTTCTTGAATAGATATATCCAATACCTGATTGATGAGTTGTTGTAGGCGTTGTGATTGGCGGTGAATGATTTGTAACAGATGTTGACGTTGTGTTTTATTCTCAGCGATTTGATCTTTTTGAAGGCTTTTATTGGCCACATTAATCGTAGCCAAAGGCGTTTTTAACTCATGACTAATATTATTGATAAAATCACTTTTAATGTCGGAGAGTTTCTTTTGTCGTTGCCAATTATAAAGCGTAAATAAGAGGACACCTAACATGAGTAAGATGGTTAGTAAGGACAAAGCAAAAGCACCCCATAAATCTTTAAACAACAACCAGTTTCTCGAAGGAGTATCGACATATAAAGAATATACCATACGGTAATTATTGCGAACAGCTGTGCGAGAACGCATAATATAATTGTCGTTATTGTGATGCTGTAAACTTCCCAGTAAAAAAAACTCATTTTCTTGTGCTTCTTTGTACATCACCCACTCGGTTGTATCATTGAGTAAGACCCCAAATTGGTGCAATAAAATCACATATTCTAATTTAGAATTGATCCCATTTTGCGTTTGAAAATCCTGCATCCATTCGTCTAGTGGATTGTGCAGTCGGATTTGTTGAATAAGTTGCTCAAAATACTGCCCATTCAGTTGCTCTCGTTCTTTTTCGTTGGCTGGACGCCACTGAGCTTTAAAATCGACCACCAAACTATCTATCAATTTATAAGCACCATCATATAAAATACCGTTGTTGATAGAGGTAGAATATTGGTTAAATAATTCTTTATTGTAAGTATGTTTGAATTCCTTATTTTTGAGCCGATAGGTATTAGATACCATAAAATACTGCGCCCCTAATAAGGCTACAAAAGCCAGCATAGCCAAGCAAATAGCGATATATAATTTATTTGTTTTCACTTCCCAAATATACAGGAATATCGCCTCTTTTACCCTCCTTTAACAAAGCATTAACAGAGCATTAACAAAAGGTGAGTGATTCCTCCTTTACATTTGTACCATTGCTACACGAAACCAATAATTTTAATCAAAATCAATAATCATGAAAAATTTTTATGTACAAATGGCAATGATAGGAATCTTTTGCAGCTTATCTGTCCATTTCAGTTATGCCCAAGACATCTTACCATCAGATGCGGTTGCAGGTAAATGTTATGCACGCTGTTTTATTCCTGATCAATATGAAACGGTTTCAGAACAGGTCATGACAAAGGAGCCTTCCACTCGAATCGAGATTGTTCCAGCTAAATATCAAGATGTTACTGAACAACTAATGGTCAAAGAAGGCTACAAAATACTACAAATACAACCCGCTACCTTTACTACACAAACAGAAGAAATAATGGTCAAAGAAGCAGGTAGTCGCCTAGAATATGTACCTCCTACCTTTGAGACAGTTACCGAACAGGTGATGGTACAACCTGCGGCTACCAAATGGACAAAAGGACGAGCAGATCGAAGCTGTTTGAGTAGTAATCCAGAAGATTGTAAGATTTGGTGTCTAACCGAAATTCCTGCTAAATACAAAACCATCACGCGTTCTGTTTTAAAAACGCCCGCTACTACCCGCGAAATCCCCATCCCTGCCGAGTATAAAACAGTAAGTCGCGCGGTGATCCAACAGCCTGCACAAGTTGTAGAACGAGAAGTACCCGCAGAATACCGTACCGTAGCCAAAAAACAATTAGTAGAAGCTGCAACTACTCGTGAAATTCCTGTTCCTGCTGAATATAGCGTACTTACCTCACAACGATTAGTACGTCCTGGTGGATGGAGTGATTGGGTGGAAGTGCTTTGTGGTACGAAATAAGATTTCCTTTTTCTTTATGAGAAAAGCAGTATGGCACCAGTCTTTACTGGTGTCATTTTTTCATCAGGACTAATTTCGACATTATGAAAAAATATGACCTTATAAGTGGCTTATTGATAGTGCTTTACGTATGTCTTGCCCTTACAAGCTACGCGCAAGTTGTAAGTAGTATTCCAAACAATAAGCCCAATTGCGCTGTTTGGATTCCTGCCCAATTTGATATAGAGATTGTAGAAAGAAAAAAGGAATTAGTACAAGCAGCTTATATAAAACAAGTATATGTGCCGCCCGTTTTTGAGGAAGTGGAGGAGGAGGTTTTA
>JAHDCM010000338.1 GCA_020629895.1 Bacteroidota bacterium | reverse complement strand
TAGACGATAGACGATAGACGATAGACGATAGACCAAAAAGTTCGGGGATATCGTCCAAAATTTCAAATAAAAACGGAACTTACTATCAACTATTAACTGATAATTATGGGCTACCGCCTATTGCTAAATCAAGCCAACCTCTAACTGGCAACGCGTAAGGTTTTCGCTTTTTCGTTGGTTAAGTTATTTTGTACGTATTCGAGGGAAATAGTAAAATCTTTAACATTTTTCATGGATGGGACATTAAACATCGCATCAATAAGAATTGCTTCACAGATAGAGCGCAGCCCTCTTGCCCCTAATTTAAATTCTAGTGCTTGTTCTACGATATAATCAAGTGCCTCATCCTCAAAATGTAGGGTTACATTTTCCATTTCGAAGAGTTTTTTATACTGCTTCACCAATGCATTTTTGGGTTCGGTCAGAATAGCCCGAAGTGCTTTATGATCAAGTGGTTCGAGATACGTAAGTGCTGGTAATCGCCCGATGAGTTCGGGAATTAGTCCGAAGGTACGTATATCAGAGGGGCTGACATATTTTAGTAACTCCTCCGAGCCATCTTTTCCGATGAGGTTATCTGCATTGAAACCAATGATTGCCTTTTGCACTCGATTGGCAATAATTTTTTCTAGTCCGGCAAAAGCTCCTCCACAAATAAACAAAATATTACTAGTATCAATTTTGACCATTTTTTGTTCGGGATGCTTTCTCCCTCCTTGTGGCGGCACATATACTTCCGACCCCTCTAGTAATTTCAGTAATGATTGTTGTACTCCTTCTCCTGATACATCTCTTGTAATGGAGGGATTATCTCTTTTTCGCGCAATTTTATCAATTTCATCAATATAGATGATTCCTTTTTGGGCAGCCTCTATATCATAATTACATACTTGTAACAAGCGACTCAGAATACTTTCGACATCCTCCCCTACATAACCTGCCTCAGTAAATACGGTAGCATCTACGATGGTAAATGGCACATTTAGAAAACGGGCAATGGTTCGTGCTAGTAGGGTTTTACCTGTACCTGTATGCCCCACCATCAGGATATTGGATTTTTCGATTTCAATATCTTCTGTAACGGGTTGATTGAGGCGTTTGTAGTGGTTATAAACCGCTACTGCCATCACTCTTTTGGCTGCTTCTTGTCCAATAACATATTGATCAAGAAACTCTTTGATATTGACTGGTTTTATGACATTGGGTAGGGTAAAGGAAAAATCCTTTCCACGGTGATTTAGCTCTTCTTCAACAATTTGTTGAGCTTGCTCCACACATGTTTCACAAATATGTCCATCTAAACCAGCAACTAGAATGAGGGTTTCATCCTTGCTTTTACCACAAAAAGTGCAATGAAAATCGTTATGTCGAGGCATTGGTAATTTTTTTTTGAAAAAGATTGGGTTAAGTAAAGAAGAATAAATAACTAACTCCATAATGCTGACTATCTTGTCGTTATTTAGCGTTGTAAAGCCTCGCCGATGCGCTGCATCGCCTACGTTTGACGCCTTGACTAACAACAAGCTAGTGTCACATTATGACCTCATTTATTTTTTCATCTTTACTAACTATATGCGAAAAGGAGAAGATACATAGTAAATTTTACTATGCCTCTTCTCCTTGACAAAAACTTTTGTTATTGACTAAGCAGTTGGTCCATTTAGAGGCTTACGTGTTAATACCTCATCAATGATTCCATACTCTTTAGCTTCTTCTCCTCTCATCCAGTAGTCACGATCACAATCGGCTTCGATTTTCTCGTAAGGATGTCCTGTATGGTGTGCCAAGATTTCATACAAATCTTTTTGCATGGTCTTGATTAGGTTATAGGAAATCTCAATATTACTTACTTGCCCTTGTACCCCTCCTAGTGGTTGGTGGATCATGACTCGGCTATGTTTCAAACAGAAGCGTTTTCCTTTGGCACCAGCAGCAAGTAGTACGGCTCCCATTGAAGCGGCTAAACCTGTACAAATAGTTTCTACATCTGGAGAGATATACTGCATTGTATCGTAGATACCCAAACCAGCGGTTACAGAACCACCTGGACTGTTGATGTAAATGCTCACATCACGCGCAGGATCGACAGATTGCAAGAAGAGTAATTGCGCTTGTACAATATTGGCAGTATGATCCATTACTGGTACTCCAAAAAAGATAATACGATCCATCATTAAACGAGAAAAAACGTCCATCACGACTGCGTTAAGCCTTCTCTCTTCGATAATAGATGGGTTAATATAAGACTGACTTAAAATGGAAGAGGTGGCATTTACTTCCATGTATTTATCAACATGAATTCCACCTATATTATGCTCTTTAACGGCATAGTTTCTAAATTCTTTACCAAAATCCATAAGCTATTTTTTTTGTTCGCCCAAGTACCTTAATAATTGTGCCAAGGCATTTTTTATGCAGAAATGGCAGCAAGCCTATCTTTTCAGGCTTCCGGATTGTCGAAATGGCTACTTTCGAGGAAGATGTGTCAGTTTATTCCTCTTCTTCTGCAAATTTTAGTCGTTGCTCCTCGTTGATATTTTTGATAATCTCTGTTAGTTCAGTGAGCGAGACTTCTTTTTCGGTAATATTTAAACGGTCTCTCAATGCTTCATACACATTATCAATGACGACATTTTCTGTTACTAATTGCAAAAATTCACGATCCTTTTCAAGGCGGTTCATCGCATATTTCTCAATCACATTGTATGGCAAATGCACCCCATACATTCTTTTTGTTTCATCAGCTGTTATACCTAAAGCCTTATCTATAATTTCATAATCTTCTACCTCTATATCTAGTTTTTTTCTTACTCTTTCTATAATGACTTGTTTTCTAGTAGAAAAGGTTAAGGATTTTAGTACTGATTTCTTTTCTTTATCACTGAGTTTTTGGTATTCTTCAGAACGAGCAGCATACAAGCGTTCTAAGAACTCTTGGGGCATTGTAACAGCACTCGTTTCAAAAAAGGCATCTGTAAAGAAGGCCAACAGATTGGCTTCAGAAATATCCACATATTCTTTTTCAATCTTCTCTCTCAATTTTGGCATAAACTCGTCTGCGGTGATGATCTCACCATCTGGAAAGACTTTATCGTAAAAGTCTTTATCTAAATCAGCGGGAGCCATGCGGCTGATTTTATTGATTGTTAATTGAAAACGGTCTCCTATTTCCTCTCTTGGTTTTTCTGAGTTAAGTACGAGGTTGATAATTTCACTTTCGTTTTTATCAAGATCTTCAAACAGTTTAGATTCGAATTTACTTTCTTTACCTAAACCAATAATGGTTTGTTGTACGTCTTCTTTAAAGAAGTCGATGGGAAGATCGAACGTAGAATCAATTCCTTCTTCTTTAGGTTCCCCTTCCTCATTTAATTCGATGATAGTAACATTTAGATCATCTTTCTCCCCTTCTACCTCGTCTACCTCTTTATATTCTCCGAGGCGTAATCTCATTTTTTCTAATTCCTCTTTCAATTCTTCTTCTGTCAATACTACTCGATAATCGGTAAAGTCATAATCTTCAGGATTATCAACGATTGGGAAAGCAACCTCTGGTAGTGGAGCTACTTCAAACTCAATATCATATTCTTTTTCTACTTTGTAGTCGATATGTAAACCATCGCCACGTAATAAAGGCTCGGCTATGGTCGCCATTTCATTATCTGATAGGTAATTGGCAAGTTGCTCATTAATTAGCTCTTGAAGCTTTTCACCTAACAGTCCATTTCCTACATATTTTTTCACCAGACTGATTGGCACCATACCTTGACGGAACCCTTTTAGGCTCATTTTTTTACGGGCATCTTTAAGTCCCTTATTAAAAGCGGGTAAATAATCTTCTGGTTTCAGATTGATCTTTAATAAGAAACTAAAATCATCTACCTGTTCTTTCGTAATTTCCATGTTGTATTTCTTAATTGTACTATTACTATTTAGCTCCACCTGATTAGTAGACCTACTTTTTTACCCAGTGTTTTTCAAAAGGAAATAAGAGAAAGGAAGGAAATGTGCTGGATAAAAAGGAAGGTAATATCATAATAGGAAGAGAAAAAAAAGTGCGGGTGAAGGGACTCGAACCCCCACGCCTTGCGGCACTAGATCCTAAATCTAGCGCGTCTACCAATTCCGCCACACCCGCAATGGAGGCGCAAATTTATTACATTTATTCTTAAAAAGAAAGCATTCAGTTATTTTATTTGTAAATTAAATTAGATTCAGTAATTTGATAATAGTATTGAGTCGTGATTGTTAGGCTTTTTGAAGAACAATTATTAAATTAGGTAAGTGGATTGCGTGAGGGATAGTAGTGGTAGCTTGACGAAGTAGAAAGCTAGTGAGGCACGACTAGCAGGGCTGACGAAGGAAGACACTGCTAGGCGTAGTTGCCGAACTGCTTTTCTACGAGACAACTACAAGCGGATAGCCCGACCTTTTTTCGCCTTTTTTGCCTGAAGTTCATGCGTAAACATAAGAACGGGCAAAAAAGGCGAAAAAAGGACACGCCCAGTTATTGATGATTGGGTGATTGGATGACTGGGTGATTGG
>JAHDCM010000337.1 GCA_020629895.1 Bacteroidota bacterium | reverse complement strand
TGGGGACACGCCCATCAATTTATATTATTTAGTCATAAAAAAGTGTCGGTGATTGTCATTCCCATTGAGGGCAAAGGCGAAGATACGATATACCTTTTGAATATCAATTTTAGTGAATTGGGTTTCTTTAAAGGCTTGGTTATTGGCGTATAACTCTACCCGCAATGCGTTTTGTTTTTTGACTTTACGATACAATACTTGATTGGTCGTGAGGACGATATAGCTCTTATCGACTTCCATTTCTTCGAGGGTGCATAGCTCACTAAAAAGCAGTGTTCCTGCATTGAAAGGCTGCATGACATCGTTGAGTACTTGAAAAACACCAAATTGTTGATCTAGGAGTTTTTTGCGATTGCTGCCTGTCCCATTGGCTTGATGCCATTGAATACGTTGATCGACAAAGTGCTTGAGTGTCGCATCGGGTCGCATATAGGTTCTTGTATTTTTACGCAATCGAAATTTCAACCCTTTACTATCTTCGGATAGATCAATTTTTCGCACATCTTGTTGGGCATTAACCGCTTTTACCTCCATTTTTTGCAGGTCTTTTTCGTAGAGTTCGTTGAGGGTAAAGCCGTACATTGTAGCGATGCGTTTGACCACTGTTTCGTCGGGTTTTTTGGTATAGCCTAGTTCATAACCTACTAATTTACTACGTTTAATTGCCAATTGTTGTGCAAAACGTTCTTGGTTAAGTTGGGCAATATTGGCCCTAATAAATTTGATATTTTTGTGGATGGTGGCTTGCATATTATTTTCTTTTTTTGGTTAGAATGCTTTCCACCTTCATAAGTATATTTGTGCCTTGAACCTTACAAAAATACTAAAAAAATTAGAAAATTGCAATTATTAATTATTTTCTTGGCTAGTTTATTATTTTATTGTAAATTTGTGATGCTGAAAAATAATAAAGTTTTCATTTCTTTGTTATTGTTTAATATCCTTCTGAATAACCATTTTTTAAATTGTTCTAACTGCTCTTTTTTTTAGGGCAATTCCTACCTATTTATTTCTCTTTATTTGTTTTCTTTTTTTGAATGAAGTATGGGTATGCCATATCTTCTTATCACCTTTTTTGTTCATTTTCTCAATTACTTTTTATGCGATTTTTTAAAAGTATTATTACATTACTTATACTAGCAATACCTTGTTTCGTGATGGCGCAAACTGACCCCATTATTACTCCTGATACCATTGCCTTTTATTGTCCCAACGAAACAGATCAACCGATTAATACTGGAGAAATAGGATTTGACATACAAATTTCGGAAGATTTTTCTCCGCCATTTACGCTTGTAATTAATGACACGAATACCATTGAAATAACTAGACATGATTTTACTGGTGTTGTTCCACAAACACAAGATAACCTATATGAGGTGACAATTTTTGGAGGGCCTTATGCCCCTTATGAAACAGTGATAGAAGCGACGAATTGTGATTTATGCCCACGAGAGGAATGTCCTTATTGGGACCCTAGTATTATCTGTGTAGCTCCTCCTTGTTATCAGTGTTTATATTGTAGTCCTGGTGAAGATGACATGGAATTAGTCGAAGTGATTAGTTATTCGCCTGATACATTGGGTATTTGGGGGATTGATGAATTTCAATGTAGCATGTTTATGCATCCCAATCAGTCTTTTGATACTACTGACTTTGAGATTGTTTATAAAGTACGTACCCAATATGGCGTAGAACAAATTTGTAACTACTCGTATTCTACTCCTGCCTATGAACGTGAAGCAGAAGAAAACGCTACTTTAGAAGTTAATTTTTATGAAGTTTGCCCAAGTGCTAGTAACGATTTGGAAGAAGGAACTTATCAATTAAATATAGCGATAATTGATGGTCTTCCTCCATATAGTATTCAAGGAACTCTTGAAACAATTGTGCAAAATAATGGTGAGACTATTTCGCTAATACTTAACGAAGAAGATGCCTATAATATAACCGTCACAGATCCCATCGGACAATCCCAAAACTTTGTAGGAGTCTCGTATCCTTGTGCAGAACAAAGTTGTGAAGACTTCGACCCTATCACCATCTCTCTTTTTGATATTACTTGTATTAACCAAACAGGGTATCGTGTAACCGTTAACATTCAAGGAGGCGCGCCCGAATATTATGGAGAAGGAAGCTATACCCTAACTGGTGGCTTTGAAATTAGTAGTATGGGAAATACGGTGTTTGAATTTGATCCAGCATACGGAGCTGCTCAAGCTCCATTGATTGACATTAATAACTTTCCGTATGTACCCGGTGATGACATTTATATCACTGTTACTGATGGCTTTTGCACGACTTCTACCCTTATTGATACCCCTTGTGATGGCTGTATCAATGGTTGTGACTGTGATGATTATATACAAACAGCTCCTAATACGCCCGTAGAAGTACCTTGTGTCTTAACCAATGATTCGGGTATCAATTTAGTAGTTAGCGATATTTATGACCTGCCTCCTAATAGTGGTGAAGTAGAATGGGATGGCGAAAGTTGCACCTTTATTTATTACCCGCCTGCCGATACATTCGGACAATTTATTGTTACTTATGAAACAACAGAGATAGATGGAGATAAACGTGCCTGTTCGGTGTATATGGATGTGGTAACTCCCACTGGTTCTATATTTGATTCTCAATTAACTATTTTCTGTCCCAACGAAACCGATGAGCTTGTACCAACTGGTGAAGTTGCTTATGAGTTGGTTATTGAGGGCGGAGCTTCTGAGATTAGCATTCAAGGAGTGATTGATACCTTTCTTACAGCACCGACTACACTAAGAGGTACACTTCCACAAAATAGCTTGAATGAATACCCTGTTCGAATGTATGCCGATGGAATTGATTTCGTCGAATTAGCGGGTATCGGAAATGATTGTGACCTTTGTCCAAATACCGATGCTTGTGAAATAACAGAGTTAGCGTTTTCACCCTGTCTCTACTGCCAGCCTGAAGACAATCAAATGACCATCTTGGAAATATTGTCCCAAACTGATACCTTATACGGAAAATGGACTGTCAATGAAACAGGTTGTGGTTTCGATTACGACGCTTATTTCACCGATACTCGTGTTGAATATGTGATTGAATATCTAGTAGAAACTGCTCATGGGCTACAAGATACCTGTGTCATAGAAATTAGTGCAGGAAGCAACTTGGGGCCTGGTATTAATGTCGATTTGTACATTGACTGCCCAGAAGAAGTAAACGGCTTTATGTATAAAGGGGAGGTGTTTTATCAACTTGCTTTGTATGGTATCAATCAAGAAATAAGCATTGAAGGGGCTATAGATACCTCCTTATTTTTAGATGGTTATGTACTATTAACAGGAACAATCCCTCAAAGTGGTAATAATAGATACCCACTACAAATATCTGGAGATGGCATTACTGACTTTGAAATGGAAACTTTCGGAAACGACTGTGACCTTTGTCCTGATACCGATGCTTGTCCACCTGATGATGGTAATTGCTTATACTGCCGTCCCGAAGACAGTCAAATGCGCTTGGTAGAGGTTTTATCTTTTCTCCCTCCTCCCACTCCCATTGAGCAATATGATTGGTCTGTAGATAGTTTAAATTGTCGCATTGTTCCCAATTTTGGCGTTTTTGATGTTAAATTAGACTATACGGTTACTTATGTAGTAGAAACTGCTTATGGCTTGCGAGATACCTGTACGGTTGATTTGAGCGTTGGTAGCTCTCCGTTCGAAGACCCGCCTCTTATAGCAGACATCAAGCGAATTTGTCCAGGTGTCGATAATGATTTAGAAGAAGGAGAAGTAGAAATGCTTGTCGTTATTGAGAGTGGTGTTCCTCCATTTGCAATCTCAGGAACAATCAACGCTACACTTGGAGAACTCAACCAAAGTACATCGGTTGTAATCGGAGAATTAGCCCCCTACGAAATACAAATAGAAGATGCCATCGGACAAATTTTTATAGAACGTACCGATTTTGTTGTGCCTTGTGAAAAACTCAATCCCGAAATTGTGTACTTCGAAGGAGAAGCACTTCCTAATGGTAACCTCCTAGAATGGTATAGTGTCAGTGAAGATCAAAACGATTATTACCTACTACAACACGCTACCGATGGAATCAATTTCACTACCATCACTCAATTAGATGGTGCTGGCACCACTTCTGAAACCAATCACTACACGTTTTTACATAAAGCGGCTCCTGTTGGACTGAGTTATTACCGCCTTTTATCTACTAGTTTTGATGGTAGTCAAGAAAATCATGGAGTTATAACCTTGCTTCGTGGCGAACAAGCAAACAGCAATCTCCATGTCTACCCTGTTCCCGCATCCGATATATTGTATGTCGAATGGAGTAATAATGACACCCGAAGCATCCAATTTAACCTTTATGATATTACGGGTCGCCAAGTTTTAACCAAAACACAAACATTGGGCAATGGCACCTTTACCATTCCTTTAGAAGTGGCGCGCTTGTCGGCAGGGACTTATATTTTAGAAGTCGTTGGCGAGGAGCATCAGTATCAGAAAATAGTTATTGAATAGTTGTTGGGCGTGTCCCCATTTTTGCCAATC
>JAHDCM010000336.1:2307-4558 GCA_020629895.1 Bacteroidota bacterium | reverse complement strand
CTAAAGTTAAGGAGCTTTTTTTATTTTGGGCATGCCCCCATTTTTCTCGTTTTGCCTGCGTTCCTACAAGGACGCAGGCAAAACGAGAAAAATGGGGTCGGGCTATCCGTTTGTAGTTGGTTCATAGAAAACAGGTTCGGCTACTACGCCTAGCAGTGTCTTCCGCTGTCAGCCCTGCTAGTCGTAGCCTCACTATGTTTCTATTTCTCCAAGCTACCACTACTATCCCTCATGCGTAACTCGATTCCCATGCAACTCTTCTACATCCCCGCCATCCCTCAGCCCTTCCACCCATCAGGTACCGTTACCCTCCCTCCCGAAGAATCGAAACACTGCATTCAAGTATTGCGACACCAAGTAGGTGATGTGCTACAAATAGTAGATGGAAAAGGCAATTGGTATGAAGGGCAAATAAGCCAAGCCAAGCCCAAAGCCTGTGAAGTAACAATTTTATCTCAAAAATCGGACTATCAAAAATTGCCATTTCGACTACACCTCGTAGTCGCTCCTACCAAAAATAGCACGCGATTTGAGTGGTTACTAGAAAAGGCCACTGAGATAGGAGTAACAGATATTACCCCCATTTTTTGCCAACGCTCCGAGCGACCCAAAGTGCGGGAAGATCGGCTACAAAAAGTCTTAGTGGCAGCCATGAAACAATCTCTAAAAGCTTATTTGCCGACCTTACACCCCGCTATCAAAATAAGCAAGTGGTGGAAACAAGAAAATTTGTGGAATTCGTTCAACAAGCGGTATCTTGCAGCCGTTATTGAAAAGGAACAACACCTCAAACAACAGTATCAAGGTGGAGACGCACTCATTATGATTGGCCCAGAGGGAGGCTTTACAAACCAAGAATTAGAAATGGCAGCGGAAAAAGGCTTTGAAAGAGTTAGTCTTGGCACCAGTAGATTACGAACCGAAACAGCAGGTATTGTTGCCTGCCATACCATTCATTTATTTAATCAGTAATCGTAGGTCATACAATTTTCACGATGAAACAATTACTTATCTTATTGCTTATTGCTTTACTGCCCCTCATGAGCTTCGCACCAGGGCAGCAAGAAAGCACCATCCGTTTTGGCTTATTAAAGTATAAGGGTGGGGGAGACTGGTATTCGAATAAAGAAACCTCTTTGCCCAATCTCATCAATTTCTGTAATGAGCAACTCAATATGAATATTGATGTGCAGCAGAAAATTGTGGAGCCAGGCGATCCCGAAATATTTAACCTGCCCTTCATTCACATGACAGGACACGGAAATGTGGTCTTTTCTAAGCAAGAGGCCGAAAACCTGCGAGATTACCTCATCGGTGGAGGGTTTCTACATATTGATGATAACTATGGAATGGATCCGTATATCCGAAAAGCCATGAAGAACGTATTTCCCGAACATAGCTTTGTAGAACTACCCTTTTCACATGCTATCTATAAGCAAAAGTTTAGCTTTCCTACGGGTTTACCCAAAATTCATGAACACGATAAGAAACCTCCACAAGGTTTCGGATTGATTCATCAAGGAAAATTAGTGTGCTTTTATACGTATGAGTGTGATTTGGGAGATGGATGGGAAAATCCTGCGGTACATAATGACCCAGAACGAGTGCATCAACAAGCCTTGCAGATGGGAGCGAATATTGTGCAGTTTGCCTTTACGCAGTAAAAATGATACCATCTGTGACGCTTTTTTTATTTTACACACATCGCACATCATAGGTCACCCTTAAACCCGTTTTGCTTGCCTTCTTTTTTCGGACATGGAATTGTAGCCCTTGCCATCGGATCGTGGTGGCCAGTTACACCTACTCAAAAAATCAAATTTTACTTACTTGCCATTATCTGTGCAGGCATTCCCGATTTGGATGTCATTGCCTTTAAATTTGGTATCCCATACAGTCATATACTAGGACATCGAGGCATGAGCCACTCTATATGCTTTGGTATATGTTTGGGCATTCTCGTTGCCCTATTATTTTATCGTGCCTATAAAGTGGGGAGTCGGCAATGGTGGAGTTATGTGGCTTTTTTTGCGACTTGTTCAGTCTCCCACGGCCTTTTTGATGCGATGACCAATGGCGGTCGTGGCATTGCTTTTTTCGCGCCTTTTAGTGCCGAGCGACACTTCTTACCCTGGCGACCTATACAGGTTTCTCCGATTCATATTGATCAGTTTTTTGGCGAGTGGGGTTTGCGCGTATTAGAGTCGGAGTTTTATTGGATGGGGATTCCGTCGTTGCTGTTGATCGGTTT
>JAHDCM010000336.1:0-2207 GCA_020629895.1 Bacteroidota bacterium | reverse complement strand
AATTATATTTTTTTATTCTCCAGCTAACATCATAACCGCTTCTTCTATTAGCAATTCTTTATTAAGAGGGACTACGCCTACTTCTTCGCAAACCTGTCCTGCTGCGATATTTGCCAGTTCACAAATGGCAAAAATATCAAGATCGAGTGCAAGCCCTAATGCAAGTAGGCTAATAACGGTATCGCCAGCTCCAGAAACATCAACGATATTGCGGGTAAGAGCAGGAATCTTATCGTGGTCATCTTGTAGACCTACAAAAATACCTTTTTCGGATAGGGTGATGATAGTATAAGTATTATCAAGTTGGCTGCGGATATATTGATCGGCTTTTATGAGTATTTCGGGGAACTCATACCCTGTATTTGTGAGTTGAAGACTTTGGAGGGTTTCGCGTAGATTGGGTTTGAAAAGTGTACAACCTTTATAAGCGAAGAAATTTTCTTTTTTCGGATCAACAGCAATCGGAATATTGGCTTGGTGGCAATTGTGGATGACATTGGCAATTACTTTGGGACTGAGTACACCTTTATTATAGTCTTGAAGGATGACAACTGCGGGTGATTCATTATAAATGAGATCAATCACATTGTCGAGAAATAGAATTTCGGTCTTATCATCAATATAATTGCTTTGTTCAGAGTCAAAGCGCAATAGTTGTTGGTTGCGGCTGATAACTCGATTTTTTAGGGTGCTTTTCCGTTCTTGATCTAGTATTACTTGGTCAGCAGAAATGCCTTCTTGTTGAAGTATTTGCTTAAATTTATAGCCTGTATCATCATCGCCCATTACAGTAGCTAGAATAGGAATCCCGCCGAGGCGTTTGACATTTAGGGCTACATTGGCAGCTCCTCCTAAACGATCTTCTTGATGTAGGACATCTACAATAGGAATAGGAGCTTCGGGCGAAATGCGGTTGATGTCGCCAAAAATGTAGCGATCTATCATGGCATCGCCAATAATGAGGACTTTTATTTGCTCAAAAGAGTTAAATATATCGTGGATAGTGCTTGATCCAATCACAACAGATGAGTTTAGCGGATGAGGGAGGTGCTTGTTTACTCAATAAAAGGCTAAATTACTAACGAATAAGGGAATCTAAAAATTTAGTAAATAAATTCATGCCATTTTGAGTAAATTAAAGAATACATCGTGATTTCTTTGTTTATTTAATTTTATCTTCTAAATTCAATTCTCAAATTCACTCAATTGTTGTAGCAATATATGGTTACTTTCATTATCAATTTGCATCCTACTATTCCTAGTTTAGCGCAAGCAGCCCCTTTCTTGTATCCGCTACAAAAAGAGGGGAAGGTGCATTTGATTTTTGATACTGTCAATGATATTCAAACGCGTTTGGAAAAAGCAGTAATTACGGTTCGTAAACATCTCGAAAATGCGGAGTATGCACGCTGGCAAACTGTGTTTATTGTACCGATAACAGCAAGGGCGCAATCTCCTTATAAAGATAGTATTTCGGCTAAAATGTTACTGATTCGCCGTTTGTTTTTAGCGCATGATCTATTAAAGTATAGCCCGCCTACTAGAAATTATGTGATTGCTACTGATCATGTTAATGAAGATGAAACCATTCCTTCAGTACAGGTGAGCCAAGTATATCGAGATTGTTACCAACTTGATACCGAGGGTTTTATATACCAACCCAAGTCGTTTTTTCTGGAACAAGCAGCAATCAATGTTTTAGATCAATTATGGCGCACCAAAGTACAAAGCCGCATTGATCGGAGTGTCATTGTGAGCGAGGGGTTTGAGCGATTGCCTGAAGCGGTCAAGCAACAAGTAGAGGAGGCAGTATTGGCTATTAGTAATGAGGTAGGTCAGCTACTCAATATTCATCGTTTGGACAAGGAGAAATATCATGTTTTAGATGATATTTATTATATTGATGAGACGCTTTTAAGTACCATTAAACAAGAATTTACGAAGCGACTAAGCACAATGAAACGACAACCTATGTCGTATAAAGATTTCTCACCTACTAAAACATTGCGCAGTTGTATCAAGGAACAGGTAGGCGTATTTTCAACAGATAATAAATATAGTTTTCAGTTGATTCGCTTTCCCATGTTATATAACCATCAGTTTTCTACTCAATTACAGCGATATTTGGTCAAGTTGTCGGTATTACTGTATTTGATCGCAAAAGAAGAACATTTGGTGGTTGCATTACCCAAAGAACATAATCATTT
>JAHDCM010000335.1 GCA_020629895.1 Bacteroidota bacterium | reverse complement strand
GTTTAACCGTTTAACCGTTGGACGTTTAACCGTTTAACCGTTGGACGTTTAACCGCTTAACCGTCGGACGTTTAACCGCTTAACCGTCGGACGTTTAACCGTTTAACCGTTGGACGTTTAACCGTAAAACGTTCACGCGTGAGGGATAGTAGCGGTAGCTTGGTGCAGTAGCAGCTTAGTGAGGCTTTTACTAGCAGGGCTGACAGCGGAAGACACTGCTAGTAATATAGCCGAACATGCTTTCTACAAGCCAACTACAAGCGGATAGCCCGACCTGGAATGCTAGGGATTGAGGGATCGAAGGACTGAAGGATTGAGGATCAATCGATTCAAGTAAGCAATTCGCATACCTCCCTCAATTCCTAGTATGGAAGGACACGCCATAAGTCATTGAATTAAGAAAAAAGGAGTTGTTATTATAAAAGTGGCAATGTGTCTGAATCCCTTCTATGGACTATGGACTGATTGCTATTGACCAAAAATCTGACACCTGACACCTGGCTCCTGACACCTTATTTCAATGACATTGGGGACATGCCCACTTAATCCAATTCCAATTCTTTGCTCATTTCAATCAGTTCATCCCTTCCAGGACCTACTGAAAGTAAGCTGATATTTATATCCAATTCTTGTTCCAAAAAGTCAACAAATTGCTGCAAATTATCAGGAATAGTATGTAACTCCCAGTCATTTCCCCAGCCAGCAAACGCTTTATAAATAGGTTTTAAGTCGCTCCGTTCCAAATCATAAGGAAGGGCATCGGTTGTGATTTCGTCATATTCGTAGGCAGTACAAACAAGAATAGGATCAAAATGATTAAGGATGTCAACTTTAGTAATGACCAGTTCGGTAACACCACTTAAAATAATGGCATATTTGAGGGCAGGTAAGTCGATCCAGCCACAGCGACGCGGGCGACCAGTTGTAGCTCCAAATTCGCCTCCTGCTTGTCGAATAGCTTCTCCCACTTCATCCGTTAATTCGGTAGGGAAGGGGCCACCTCCTACGCGCGTACAGTAAGCCTTACTGATACCGATCACTGCTTCAATTTTATCAGGAGCAATGCCTAAGCCTGTACAAACGCCA
Source organism: Bacteroidota bacterium (assembly GCA_020629895.1). Taxonomy (GTDB): domain Bacteria; phylum Bacteroidota; class Bacteroidia; order Chitinophagales; family UBA2359; genus JAHDHP01. Next base: position 3,510 of record JAHDCM010000335.1, on the reverse strand, counting down.
GCACTAACGGTATTGGAAGAGGTAACATAAGGGTAGGTGCCGTAATTAATATCAAGCATGCTTCCTTGCGCGCCTTCGGCTAATACGCGTTTCCCATTATTGAGGGCATTATTGATATAATAACAACTATTGACAACTGCTATTGCCCGCAATGTTTCGATGCCTTCAAAGAAGGCCGCTTCTTGTGGGGCAAGGTCATATTCGTAGTCATAATGTGCTAAAATAGAAAGATGGTAAGCTTTGAGGGTTTTGTATTTTTCGTCGAAATGAGGCGTAAAAATATCCCCAATTCGTAGACCACGGCGGGCTATTTTATCGGTATAGGTAGGGCCAATGCCGCGCAAAGTAGAGCCTATCTTATTTGTTCCTTTGGCTTGCTCATAAGCTCCATCTAGTAAGCGATGTGTCGGAAGAATTAAATGGGCTTTTTCGGCAATTAATAATCGCTCTTTGATTTGATGTCCTAATGCCTCTACGCTTTGAATTTCTTTGGTAATAGTAACGGGGTCAATGACTACACCATCACCAATAAGATTGATGAGATTATCATGAAAAATACCCGAGGGAATATGGTGTAAGACAATTTTTTTGCCTTTATGATAAATGGTGTGTCCTGCATTGGGGCCGCCTTGAAATCGGGCAATAATATCATAGTCAGGGGCGAGGTAATCGACAATTTTGCCTTTCCCTTCATCGCCCCATTGCAATCCTAATAGTACGTCAACAGACATATTCGATGGTTTTAAGAAATAGTATAATTGCGCGCAAAGATACTATTAATATTAGGCACCACCAACGTTTTTATAATTGTACTTGCAGTGCTTCTACTGCTTCTTCAATGGTGTCGTAAATCGGAAATATAGCAGTGAGCTTGGTAATGATGAGCAGGTTGGAAATACGTTCAGGAATAGCGGCTAAAATCAAATCACCACCCGCATTGCGAGAAAGGGTAAGCAAAGATAACAACTTCGATAATCCAGAACTATTGACGAGTTCAAGAGCCGAGCAATCAAATACATAATAAAGCTTTCCTTCTTCAATCCATTCTTTCACTTCTTCTAAAAAAGGATCATTGGGAAGGTGCATGTTCAAATAGCCCTGTGCTTTGATGATCATTACCTCATCTATTTCTTCAAAATCATAATTCATAAGTGAGTGTGTTTTACATAGGAATGTAAACTTACTTTGTCTTCATTCCATAGTTAAAAATTAGCTTAGTCTTTCCACAGTAAAAATGCCTTCTACGGCTCTTAGTTTCTTTATTAGTTGACTGAGTTGTTGTTTATTTTTTACAAAAACGGTAATTTTTCCTTCAAAAATGCCATCTTTTGCATCCAGAGAAATAGCACGCATATTGAGTTTCAATTCGTCAGAGATGATACTGGTTAGTTTATTCACTAAGCCCACATCATCCATCCCATTGATACGAATATTAGTAAGGAATAACACATCCTGACTTTGCTTGGCCCATTTGGTACTAACTACACGATACGGATACCGCTGTCGCAAGTCATTGGCATTCGGGCAGTCGGTACGATGAATACGGATACCTTTCGAAATAGTGATAAAACCAAAAACATCGTCGCCAGGCAAAGGTTCACAACAAGAGGCAACACTATAATCAATTCGATCCGCAAACCCTCCAAATACACTAATGGCATGACCGTCATCTTTAGGCGTATTATCTCGAATACGTTTGTTAATGATCTCTTCGTTGATGCTTTGCGTTTCCTTCTCTTTTTTAACAACAATCTTATCTCCATTAAAAGTGAGATCTTTTAGTTGTTTGAGGTCAAATTTATTAGTAGCAATCGCAAAATAAAACTCCAATGAATCTTGCATTTTAAAATGATGCACCAATTCATTAATGACATTTTTGTTAAAACGCACTTTCAAGTTCCGCAACTTACGTTCTAACATTTCTTTGCCAATTTCTGCTTCCTTACGCTTCGCATTTTTTAAGATAGATTTTATTTTGGTTCTAGCACGACTAGTAATCGTATGATTCAACCATTCTTCATTAGGCTTTTGTTTCTTGGAAGTCAGAATTTCTACTTGGTCGCCATTTTTCAATTTATGCGTAATGGGGTAAAGATGTCCGTCAATTTTAGCCCCAATACAAGAACTACCTACTTCGGTATGTACATCGAAAGCAAAGTCAAGTACCGAGGCACCATGTGGTAGGTTGCGAATATCTCCTCTAGGCGTAAACACATAAATATCACTTTCATACAAGTTGTGACGGAAATCGGTAATAAACTCAATCGCACTATCCGTATCCTTACTCGCCAGAAAATCCCGAATCTTACTCAACCAAATATCAAACTTACCATTCGATTTATGCCCCTTGTATCGCCAGTGAGCAGCCACCCCACGTTCCGCAATCTTATCCATTCGCTCAGTACGAATCTGCACTTCAATCCACTTACCATGTGGCCCCATTACGGTTGTATGCAACGACTCGTAGCCATTACCTTTGGGCGTCGAAATCCAATCGCGCAAACGATCGGGCTTAGGTTGGTATAAACTAGTAATAATCGAATAGACCTTCCAACATTCAGCTTTTTCTTGTTCCATGGTACCATGCACATCCACAATAATTCGAATAGCGAAAAGGTCATAAATATTTTCAAAAGAAACCTTCTTTGTTTTTATTTTATTCCAGATCGAAAAAATATGCTTAGGACGACCAAAAATGCGAAACTCTTTAAAACCATGTTCGGTCAATTTCTGTTTTAACGGATCAATAAACTGTTTGATAAAAGCCTCGCGTTCATTCTTTTTCTCATTCAATTTTCGAGCAATATCCGAATAAATCTCTCGATTGGTATATTTCATAGACAAGTCCTCCAATTCCGACTTAATGCGATACAAACCCAAACGGTGAGCAATCGGAGCATAGATATACATTGTTTCCGAGGCAATGCGTATTTGCTTATGGCTAGGCATTGCATCCATCGTGCGCATATTATGCAAACGATCCGCAATTTTGATCAATACCACCCGAATATCATCTCCAAGTGTCAATAAAATTTTTCGAACACTTTCGGCTTGCTGCTCTACCCAATTTTTCGACTCAAAAACCCCCTTTATTTTAGTTAAACCATCAATGATTTGAGCAATTTCTCGGTTAAAAGCCTTCTGCAAGTCATCCAACGATATATCCGTATCTTCCACCACATCATGCAATAGCGCACAAATAACAGAAGTCGGCCCCAAACCAATTTCCTCTGATACAATTTTAGCCACCGCAATAGGATGCAATATATAAGGTTCGCCACTCTTACGAGCCATCCCCCGATGTGCTTCCTCTGCTATTTTATAAGCATATTCAATACGCTTACGTTCATTGGCATTGCGTACCGAGCAAGTCTCCAACATATCCTCAAATGCCGCCCTCACTTGCTCTTCATTGTAAACCTGTGTCTTTATCATGCTATTTCGATTTTACTTATAATCTAAACAAATTTAACTCCAATCTCTCACCCAGTCATCCAATCACCCAGTCAT
>JAHDCM010000334.1 GCA_020629895.1 Bacteroidota bacterium | reverse complement strand
TTTTTTTTTCAAAATTTACATTCATCACTATTAACGCACTCTTAGTTTTCGTCCAACTTTGAGGGTTGTGCGAGTAGAAATGCGATTAATACTACACAGCTTTCGTACACTTGTACCATATTTTTTTGACAATGAAGAAAGTGTATCTCCACGACGAATGGTATGATATTTACGTCCACTACTACTACTTTTTGAAGTCGTACTACTATGTGAATGTCCGTGTGAGTGATTATGGTCATTTGTATTTCCATAATGCTTGGTAGCAAAGTAGGATTTCCCCGCTACAAAAGTAGTGCTTTTTAAGCCTTTATAATTGAAATTGATAATTTCTCTTGGGTTGATTGGATGCCCTTTGTAACGTATCTCAAAATGTAGGTGCGAGCCTCTTGAATGTCCAGTATTTCCACCTAGCCCAATCACATCACCCGCCTTCACTTTCTCACCAGGTCGTACACTTAATTTAGATAAGTGCGCATAATAGGTTTCTAATCCATTTAAGTGCCTAACCACTACTACATAACCATACGATCTCGAATATTGAGAAATACGCACTTCTCCTTCAAATGCACTTCTTACAGGATCACCCGTTTCTAAGTCAATATCAATTCCCAAATGCTGTCTTCCTCTACGTGGCCCAAATTCAGAGGTAACCACCCCATAACAGGGCATCATAAACTCGTTAGATCGGCCACTGGTTAAACGAAACTCCATAACTTCAGGAATTTGGCTTAAATCTACTTTATGGGAATGAATTTGGCTCGTATTCCACGAATAGTTGTAATGACTATGACAAGGGTGTGGTTCATCTACCATATTGGTTAGCATCACCTTTAAAATTCTATTATCGGCACCATTATAGCGATAAACAATACCTGGACGGTCAATATCTAAAGCTCTGTGCTTAGGGTCTCTATTTATTTTCAGAGCCAATTGTACTTCTGCTTCAGAAGCAACAGTTCCGTTTACATAATACCTATTATCCACCATTTTAATATCAAATGGTTTTGGAGCCGCAGTTGCAGCATAGGTACTTGCTGTGGGCGTAGCAGATGTTGATGTAGGTACTTCTACATCCGCAACAGTGCTTGTCGTTGTTTCGTAGCTTTCGACCAATCGCATTGCCTCTTCCAATTCTTTTTTCTTACTTATATCTTCTGCAAGAACTTGCCCCTCTAAACGAATAGTCTTTTCATCTGCCGCGATGCTTGCTGGTTCTGCTGCTATAATACTAGTTGTATTTTTTTCTACTAATTCTTCTTTTGACGGAAAGCCATTTTCATAAAGTACTCCATCAATTACTACTGCTTTACTGTCTTCTAGTTCTAGTTCTGCTGCTGGTGTAGCAGTGATCTCATTTTCTACCAATACCTCTTCGGCAATTACTGGTGCTTCTACCACAACAGGCTGTTCCATATCCATTTCGGCATAAGCAGGCACTGCTTCAAGCGTAGAAGTTGTTTGATCTATTAAAATCTCTTCTTTTCCTACTTTTCGAAGAATTTGTTTTGCCTTTTCTTCCTCCATAGGCATTCCATTCACCAACACTTGCTGCTCTACTAAGCCACTATTTGCATTGTTATCTATCTTGGCAGGACTTAAAACCGTTTCTTCAACGATTTCTTCTGTTGTGATAAGTGGAGCAGGAGATTTAGGAGGTCGATTGACTTTGAAGCCCATCGCCTCGGCATCATCTAAACTAATTTCGTTGCCATTATAATACCATTTTCCATCTACTACTTTTACTTTCGAGTCTACTGGTTTACTAGCTAAAGTGGCTCTTTCTACGGCTAACTTATTAGAAGTAGTATTATACGACTTCGCCTTTATTTCGGGTGAGTTCTTTTCTATTAGTAAAGCACTCGCAGGCATCAACCCTAGCTCAACTCCCATTTCCTTCGACAGTGGTCTACCATCTAAGTAATACTTCCCATCTATTTTACGTACCTTATCTATTAAGGTAGATTTACTAGCCTTAATAGAAGAACTTGTTCTTTTGCTAGGCATCGTAGGCAAAAAAGATCGTCGTGGGGACTTATTGTTATTAATAGTTGATCTGGTAGGATTGGCTGTTAGTTCTTGCTCCTGGTTCGCATTATATTTGAAAGGCTTTATCAGCTTTGTACTAGATGGCTCCACCGAATTTTCTATTTTCTCTTCCCACACTAAGGCCTTAATCATCTCTGGATTAGTCGCAAATTCTTCGGTTGCGTAATTAAAGCGCAAGCCCATTTTTACCAATCGGTCATTCTCAGAAAATAATACCGTATCCTTCGGCTCTTCAGTACGCACATCTTTCACTTTATCAGTAGGATACACTACTGGTGCATCGGGTGAAGCCTGTATATCAGGGCTATCACTTGCTTTGACAAAGGTTATGGCAGTAAAGAATAAAGCGAAGGAAAATGCTATATATCGGGAGACATTATAGTGAGCAACAGGACTACTATAGGTCTTCATTGTAGTTAATTTGGTGATACAATTAGTGCCGACAACGATACAAAAGTTGGTTAGAAGTTGTCGTTTATTGTCTGTTGGTTTCACAAATATAGTAAAATATATGACCCTCTAGGTATCCTTTAAAGGTTTTCAAGAACAAGAATTGAGCAAATTATAGATAGTTCAAAAATTTAATCTTTGTTTTATCAGCTTTCTATATAAAGCACTTTTAAAGACATTAACACTCAACCAAATAGATAACAACCTGTTTACAAGCCGATTAGACCATCTCTATTTCTTTTTTGGGGCTTTAATAGCCTTTTTTATCTTTTCAATGCACGAAATAATCGTTTTTCGTCACTAAAAAATAACTTGATTAACACTTTTTAACAGAAAAATGATACGCTGTATGAAGCTTGCGTGAGGGATAGTAACGGTAGCTTGACGAAGTAGACAGGTAGTGATGCTTTGACTAGCAGGGCTGACGAAGGAAGACACTGCTAGGCATTTAGCAGCACACCTTGTCTACAAGGCAACTACAAGTGGATAGCCCGACCTTTTTTCGCCTCATGCCTGTCGATGTGTGAACACATTGACAGGTGAGGCGAAAAAAGGACACGCCCAACTAATGATGATTGGGTGATGGAATAATTGGATGATGGGATTATAGTTTGATACAAACATTTTTGGGTTCGGTAAAAAAGCGAAGTGCCTCCCAGCCACCTTCTCGTCCTACCCCCGATTGTTTGACTCCACCAAAAGGCGTGCGCAGATCGCGCAGCAACCAACAATTCACCCAAACAATGCCCGCCTCCAATTGCTCGGCAACCCGATGCGCTCGTTTTAGATGACTCGTCCAAACAGTGGAAGAAAGTCCGTAGGGTGTGCTATTGGCATAACTTAAAACCTCCTCCTCTGTCTCGAAAGGCATCATGGTGACAACTGGCCCAAAAATTTCTTCTTGGTTGGTACGTGCATCATGGGCTAACCCTTCAATAATGGTAGGTGCGATAAAGTAACCCTCTTCACAGTCAGGAACAATGATTCGATTACCACCTGCCAAAATGATACCTCCTTCTTCTTTGGCTAAAGTGATATAACTCAGCACTTTCTCCATCTGTGGCTTCGAAACGACTGCACCTACATTACTAGATGCATGAAGCGGATTTCCTACAACTAAAGCCTTAGTTCTTTTTACAAAATCAGCCTTGAATTGTTCATAAATGCTTGCTTCAACAAAAATACGCGACCCCGCTAAACAAATTTGCCCTTGATTACTGAAGGAAGAGCGAATAGTCGTATCAAGCATGTCGTCGTACTCACAATCGGCAAAGATGATATTGGGGTTTTTACCACCTAATTCGAGCGATAATTTTTTAAATAAGGGGGCAGCTTGTTGCGCAATTCTAGCTCCTGTTTGGGTACCTCCTGTAAAAGAAATGGCTTTGATACTTGGGTGAATGACCATCGCATTACCAGCTTTTGGCCCTAATCCATGTACCACATTCAATACACCTGCAGGTAAGCCTACTTCTTGGCAAATTTGGGTGAGTAAATAGGCAGTGAGGGGCGTTACTTCAGAAGGTTTTGCCACCACACAATTGCCAGCAGCTAGGGCGGGAGCAATTTTCCAAGTAAACAGGTAGAGTGGTAAGTTCCAGGGAGAAATGCAGGCAACGACTCCTAATGGACGACGAGTGGTATAATTGATGGCCACTTGTGCCATCTGGTGAGACTCGGCGGCGTAGTGGTTGATGGCAGTGGCAAAAAATCGGAAATTGGAGGCGGCTCGTGGGATGTCTATTTTTTGGGCAAGTGATAGGGGCTTACCATTATCTTGACTTTCTGCAAGGGCAAGTTCGTCGAGTTTTTCTTCTATACGTTGGGCAATGGTCATTAGTATCCTTGATCGTTCTTCATTGGAGCGATTCGACCAGTCGGGAAAGGCTTTTTGGGCGGCTTGAATGGCAGCTTCGACATCTTGTACATCACTATCGGGAATGTGTGCGTGTACTTGCCCTGTGGCAGGATTCACACTGTCGAGGTAGTTGCCTGAAAGAGGGGGGCAAAGTTGGCCGTTGATGTAGTTTTGAATGGTTGTCATTGGTTGTTTTTTTCAGGTGTCAGGTGTCAGGTGTCAGGTGTCAGGTGTCAGGTGTCAG
>JAHDCM010000333.1 GCA_020629895.1 Bacteroidota bacterium | reverse complement strand
AGGTGTCAGGTAAAAGTTCAACTATTTTAGCTAAAATACCAAAACATTACTATAAAGAACAATAAACAAAATATGAATAAATTCCTTTTAAGTATCTACCTATTATTTGCCTTTAGTCTATGTGCTTTTGCACAAGTAAATTCTAACCAACAAAAACTAGACAAAGATATAAAGCTCCAACTAGACAAAGCCGAAAAACGCAAACACCAACTATACGACTGGGCTGCTAAACCCGTTTTGCATCAATTGAGTGACGAAGAGAAAAAAGCACCCGCCGTCATCATAAAAGACTTACGTAGTTTTGAATATGCAATTGAAGAAGAAGGTCTCTTTTTGTATGAAACGATCCATAAAATTGCACGAGTAAATGAAGACCAAGGTATTGAAGCATTTAATAAAGTATATGTTCCTATTAGTGATGATGCAACTTTTGTAGAATTGAAAGCAAGGGCAATTAGTCCGTCGGGAAAGATAACCGAACTCAACAAAGAAAACATCCGCGAAGTAGAGAATGTACAAGATATTGGAAATGTAAAAATATTCGCTATTGAGGGCTTAGAACTAAATGGAGAAGTAGAGTATTTATACACCATTAAAATGGGAGTACGCGACCCGTACGGGCGTGAAACCTTTCAAACAAGTGTACCTGTTAAAGAGGCGATATTAGAAGTTACCTCGCCTGATCACCTCTTATTCGAAGCCATCGGTTATAATGGTTTTCCTGAATTTAAACAGGAAGAAGGACAAGAAACGAAGACGCTTAAAGGAGTGGTTAAAAATATACCACCACTTTTTGAAGAGACATATAGTGCTTATCGCGCCAACTTAATGCGAGTAGATTATAAGCTCTGTTATAATGAAAACAACTTTGCTAGAAAACGCCTTTATAGTTGGGACATGGCAGCCGAAACGTTTGCAGGGCTGATTTATAGTTATTCGGAAGAAGAAGCCGAGCAAATTCAAAAATTATTTAAAAAGATTAAGCTCAAAAAACAGAAATCGGCAGAAGACAAAGCGATTTTTCTTGAGAACTATATCAAAAACAACATTTCATTAGAGCCAGGAAGCGGAGCCGACTACACAATGGTCGAAAAAATATTAGTCAATAAATATGCTAATGAAGTAGGTTTAGCCCGTTTATTTGGTGCCTTTTTAAAAGAAGCAGGCATTAAACATAAACTCGTTATTACCAGCAACCGTTTCAATGCCCGCTTTGACAAAGATTTTGAAAGCTGGAATAACTTCACCGATCTCATCTTCTATATTCCAGATACCTACCAATACATTAGCCCTGCCTCTATTCAATATCGTTATGGTCCTGCTCCTTACCAATTAGCAGGAAACTATGGTTTATTTGTCAATCCAGAAACACAACAAGGGGAGGTGAATTATATTCCATTTCCTACCTCCAAAGAAAATATGAACAAGATTACCGCCACCGTTTTATTTGACGATGACTTTAAAGCAAGCCTAGACATTCGTCACGGTTGGACAGGCTATCGGGCAGGTGAATTCCGTACTTTCTACAAGTATCAGGATATGGACTTTATCAATGATCGTGTGACTTCTGGTATGGAACGTTCTAAAATTACGAGTAGCGAATTGTTCAACAAGAGTATGAACGATAGCTCTTATCCCGATAATAAAGAGTTTTATGTGCAATCGACTTTAGAAGCTCCTTCGTTGATTGAAAAAGCAGGTAAAAACTATATTTTTAAACTAGGAGAAATTATTGGTGGACAAGTAGAATTGTATCAAGAAAATGAGCGACAAGCCAATATTGATATGTCACATCCCATTTACTATAAACGTACCATCGAATTTACTATTCCAAAAGGCTACCGTTTACAAGGTATTGAGGATGTCAAAATCGACGAGTATATGCTAATTAAAGGCGAAAAACTCAACCGCTTTATTTCCGATTACAAAATCAAGGGTGATAAAGTAACTGTAACCGTTGATGAATACTACGATAAAATAAACCTACCCAAAGAAGATTACGAAACCTTTAGAAAGGTAATCAATGCTGCGGCCGATTTTAATAAAGTAGTCGTCGTATTTGAGAAAGAATAATAAATGAGTGGGTGGGTGATTCATTCACTCATCCACTCATTGTCCCTACGCCACTCGCAACTTCGCCTCACCTGCCCACTTCCGCACCATCTTCATTTCTTCCTTCGTGGCACTGCGATTCTTCGGCCCTTTGATCTGCACAATGGCACGATTACGCACTTCAATGGTCAACATACGCGTTCCCTCCTCAAAAGGCGTTTGCCCATGTTTCAACTGGCGCAGTGAAAAAATCAAGCAAAACTCCTGAAAACTTTTCGCAATATAAGTCGCCACACAATGCCCCATCTCCTTACCTTCCGTCCGCAATGCATCGGCACTATGTAACTGGCATATAGCAAAATAAGTCGTTGGTTCTTTCGCTTGCTCCCTCACATACTTAAACTCCCTAATATTCGCCTTATTCCAAGTCGCCTTTTGCATATAGTTATAAAAGAACACCCTTAGATCTTCGTAGTGCGAAAATTCTCGTGGCAAACTCCCCTGCCCTATCACTCGTCGATTCTCCTCTGCAAATTTGCTTACAAAGGTCAAAAATTCCTTATAAGTTCGTAAGAAAGACTCCTTAGTACGCCCTTTCAAGGTATAATTTGCCTGCTTACTATACTGATAGCGAATATACAATAACATCTCCTGCATATTAGCCCCACCTTCTTTAAAGTGGCGGGTTAAAAACCCAATCACCTCCTTAAAAAATGCCTCATCTGCAATGCGGACACTTCGCGTAAAACGTCCTATTTGCATCGCCAATTTTTCTGTACCACCAATTGCACGTACCTGCGCAAAGCGATACGCCTCTTCTATGGTAGCACTTTCTGGAGCCTGTAAGAAAAAATGCGCCTCCTTCTTACTCAACTTCACAGGCAAATTTTTTGTATGCCGCACATTTCCTCCTTGTGCAATCTGTAAGTAACAAGCCACCCGATAATTCCACTCTGGATTCTTCACCACCCAATGACAATAAAGATGCGGCTGTAAAAATTTAGGTACTTCATACTGCAAAAATAAATGATCTCTCAGGTTGACAAAAAAGTCGCGCATACCTGTTGCTACTTTGTCAAAATCCCAGTCATCTGGCTCCCGAATCCATTGATCAGCATAGTTAATAAATACCGCAAAATAGCTCATCAAACGCTGTGTTATATCCACGCCTTTTCGATGCAAGCGAATAATAAGCGGTAACACTCTCAACCATTGTTGTTTATGTCTGATACTATTTTTAATTGCCTCATAACGCTCTTTACTCATATTAGAAGCCAATATATAAGCCTCCTCTTCTGTGGCATCAAGCCCCTGTAATATCGCCATCAAATAAGCCTCAAACAGGCTCGTAGCGCGTGTATTATTATAAAAGTAGTCTTTCTCCTTCTTGTTAAGGGTAGGAAACAAACGACGATACGTAAAATCCCCACCCGCCATACTTTCAAACAAAGCCAAACCATCGTCATTCAAAATACAAGATAGTACGATTGGCGCATCTACCTCTATCCGAAATACCTCTGTTAAGAAGCGGCGTAAACAATCAATCGGCAACTCCCCAACCTGCTCAAAATCAAAGGCTTGTATATCCATCCAACGATAGTTTCCCTTTGCCACCAATATCTCTGCCACCCGTATCAGATGCTTGATCTGCATATTGGACAAAAAGAACTTTTCGGGTTCATACCCCTCTTGCTGCCAATGCCATTTATGGGTCTTTTTGCTTTTTTGCTTTCCCGTATATTGGTTTTCATAAATCGTAGCAATACGTTCCCAACGATCCATTTTTACGAGGGTATCAAAGAAACCCGTTTGCATTAAATAAAACAACATTTTTTTTACCGCTGGCTTTCCATGTTGAAAGAATTTTGCCAGCGTTTTGTAAGCTGAAAAATTTTTAGGTAAATCGTGCGGATTTAAGTCGCCCCAATACAGTCCCTCAATAACTGCGCTTACATGATAACAATTATAGGTTTGGAGGATGGTAGTAGCTTTATTCCGCTGTTTTTTACGCGAATTACGCCTTGCCATAATCAAGTGTTTAATTTGAAACAATAGGAAGCCCGTTCAGCAATTGAAAAATTACTGTGAAAAGGACTGCCCTTTTAGAAAAATAAATGGGAAAAATAGAGAAGTGAATGAGGATCAATAATGATAGGTAACGATATAACTATCGCCCTTCAGACATTATTAAAGCCATCGAGTATAAAGTACAGTAGGACACTGGTACTTATATACAAAAACCTATTGGTATGAAAACAATGAAACGCATAACTATAATATTGAGGAGGTTAAAAAGTTGGTTTGCGTCGTTTGACAACCTTACCAATGATAATGTAGTATGGATAGTTCCAAGCAGTGAAAAAAATGTTATTTTTATTTTTTTATCTTTTGGGCGCATCCCTATTTTTCTCCTTTTTGACCGTTCCTGTATCTTCACAGAAACGCAGTCAAAAAGGAGAAAAATAGGGTCGGGCTATCCGTTTGTAGTTGCCTCATAGTTGCTAGTTCAGCATAATCCTAGCGGTGTCTTCCGCTGTCAGCCCCGCTAGTCCTT
>JAHDCM010000332.1 GCA_020629895.1 Bacteroidota bacterium | reverse complement strand
CTATCTAGGAGCCATATTCAACGTTGGATTTTGATATTCTAATTCTTCTTCGTCCATATTTTCAAGTTCTTTTTCCACTCCATTATCCATGTTCTTAGAATTAGCTTTCACTTCTATATACTCCACACTTCCTTGATTTTTTTCCGATTTTGGAGCAGGTGTAGTTATCTTATTCACTACTGGCGTACTCACTTTTGCTTCCTCCTCACTACCTGCATCATCAAAACCAAAATCCATTTCATCCCCTCCATAATCCATTTCTTTGTATTTATTTTCTACCTCCTTGCTAACCTTTACCTGGCTACAATCATTACAATCGTCTACAATCATTTTATCGCGAGTAGTGATAACCACCCCATCTATTACATTTCGATGCGCACAATTGGCACGACTAGCAAATAATACCACATCTTTATACGCTCGTGAAGTAATAGCTACATACCCCACTTTTGACAGTTCTCTTACAATATGCTTATGGTCAAAAGGGTCTTTACCATTAATTTCTGATTTGGTAATTACCTTAAATGACTTATCAATGGAATTAGATTTACAGCTCAATACACCACCTTGTCGCATGATATAAGTAGTAATTTTATCCGCATCATCAGCTGTAAATTCAACAATTCGGCGACGATGATCTACCTTTCTAAAAATGAAGTTTGTAATTTTTACATGATAAGGTTTATCCTTCTCCAAATTTTGGATTTCCGCACTTTCTACAATCTTCGAACCAAGTTCGAGTTCTTGTCCGTGGCCATAGGAAGTAGCAAAAAGCAGTAGGGTTAATAAGCAAATTAAATACTTCATGATTATTTTTTTTGTGCAATATGGGTATTTTGGGGGGATCTCAGATTTAAAATATTATCTACTTAGTTCTTCTATTCTTACTACAAGGTACAAATTAAAGTGAACTATTCCAATCAATATACATACCCAATATACTCAAATTAAATTTTTTCTTTGCGCTTAATCTACAAATAGCCAATAATCAACTAGTTAGCCCACTCTATCAGTGTTTAAACGTTAGTTCATCTAAATAAATACAAAGCAAATGTAGTTAAATTTATTTATGATTTTAATGTTTCAACTTTATTATTTCTTTTAATGAGATTTGGGCGCATCCCTTCGGGTCGGGCTTTCGGCTCATAATGTGGCTACTCGCACAGGGTTCACTATGGTCGTGCCTCGTCTTCGCTTACCTCGCTCAGCCTTCGGCACTCCCTAGTTCACACCTATGCTCCTCACGCCCCATTCCGCCTCTATCCCTTGCGCGGGGGAAGGAAAAAATTCGTATTTTGCAGTTTTTTATTGCTAAAACTATTGTATGGAAACAACTAATAAATTTATGGAAGAAGCTATTCGTTTGTCTATTGAACAGATGCGAGCAGGAAAAGGTGGTCCTTTTGGGGCAGTAGTAGTAAAAGATGGGGAGATTATTGCGCGCGGATTTAATCAGGTAACTTCTAATAACGACCCAACTGCTCATGCTGAAATGGTAGCGATTCGTCTGGCTTGTGAGAAATTAGGAAGTTTTCAACTAACGGGTTGCGAAATTTACACGAGTTGTGAACCTTGCCCAATGTGTCTAGGTGCTATTTACTGGGCGCGTCCTGATAAGGTATATTATGCTAATACAAAAGAAGATGCAGCAGCCATTGATTTTGATGATCAATTTATTTATGAGGAAATAGCGTTGCCGATTGATGAGCGCAAAATGCCTTTTACACAACTAATGGCAGCAGAAGCCAAAACAGCTTTCGATGAATGGGCAGATAAATCAGATAAAATAGCGTATTAGTCAAGGGATATTATAATATATTAACTAGAAATTATTATTTTTGGTTATGTACTCCTGTATCTTTATTTATGAAATAGTTTACGCCAATGCCATTACTCAAACCCAATACGATTTTCGCGCGTCGCTATCGGTTGGTAAAACATTTAGGTACAGGAGCCTTTGCAGAAGTGTGGAAAGCCGAAGATACATTGGCGTCTAACACGGTCATTGCTATCAAAATTTATGCCCCTGAAAAAGGCATGGATCAAGATGGACTAAAAATTTTTCGAGATGAATATGCCCTCCCCTATTCTCTAAAGCATACCCATTTATTGACTGCCAAGCATTTTGATGTGTACAATGGTTCCCCTTATTTGGTGATGAACTATTGTGAGGAAGGTAGTTTGATGCGTAGGTTGGTGCATAAACATCCGTTTACCGAAAATGAATTGGCTAATATTTTAAAACAGATAGGTAACGCGCTTGATTATGTACATAAAAATCAATTATGCCATAAAGATATTAAGCCTGAGAATATTCTTATTGAGAATCAGGATATGTATGTCTTGGCCGATTTTGGTATAAGTTCTCGCATTCGTCGAACAATTATGCAAAATATGGCGGCCGATAAGCATCAGGCGCGTTATGTGGCTTTTACTCCTCCTTTTGCCCCACCCGAAAGCCATACAAGCCCACCTGCTCCTTCGGGAGATATTTTCTCTTTGGGTGCTACAATGTATGAATTGGCAGCAGGAAAATTGCCATTCGAACAAATGGGTAGAGCCGTTAGTGAAGGGGCATTTATTCCTAAATTACCTGCCCAATTTAGTGATGATTTTTACCAAGTATTACTTGCTTGTATGCGTTTAAACCCCAAAGAACGTCCAAGTGCCAACGAATTGAGTGAAGCAGCCAATCATTATTTGAAAAAAGGACAATGGCTATTGGGCAATATGACTGATACGCATATAACTGCCTCTATCACTCTTGACAATACCGATGCCTTACATGATAAAAATACAGAAGAGTTAAATCGTCCCGATCCTAATAGCTTTGCCCCTCAAAAAGCAAGTTCTCACTCTTCTTTTCTGTGGCTCCTGCCTATCCTCGGAATTTTATTAGCAGTACTTTTTTGGTGGTTTCAATCTAGTAATACATCTGAACAATGGACACAGGAGCATTTATTCCCTGCTGATCACTCCCCTTCTATTCCACTCATCCACCAAACAAATTTACTTGATTATATCAACACGCGTAAAGTTCCTAAAGATTGGGTTTGGGAATTGGACTCAAGTAAATGGCAAGTACTTCAATTTGGACTGAATCAGGAAATAAGTAGTATGGCTGCGTTTTTAAAACATCAAACATTAGATAAAAAAGAGTTAGTAATTATTAGTCAAAAAGAAGGGGATAATTTTAAAGTAGAAATGATTAAAAATTGCCAAAATTGTACTTCTATGCAACTAATAGATAAGGGGGCATCGGTAAATATTAAGGATAAAGATGACAATGAACGAGTACACCGTGCTACCTACCAAGAAATTAAAGTAAGTCGCGCTGACCAAACCTATCGCTTATTTTTCCAAGAAGATGGTAAAATTCGACATTGGGACTGGTAAGTTTATTCATTTCTAAGCCTAAAACTATGACCTCAATAAGTAAAGCCCCCATACATATATTATTTTATATTCTTGCTTTATCATTTTATTCTTTCTCTCTCTTAGGACAATGTCCTGCTGAACCTTCTATTACTGGTTCCGCGACTGAAATTTGTAGTGGCTCCTCTTTTACTATTGAGGGGCAATTTGCAACAGGCAATACGAATACTGGCGAGTTTACAATTAATTCAACACCAGCTATAAGCATTAGTAATCCTATTGATCCGAATACCCCTACTGCTATTTCTATACCTATCAATACTACTTGTGATCCCATTACCTATACATTTTCGGCTACGGCTGCCTGTAATAATGGAGATGCAATTCCTCCTTTAGATATAGCAGATATGGAAATTGAGTTAATTGTATTTCCCGAATTAAATAATAGTTTCCTGACTATAACAGAAGGGACTTGTGATAATCCGACTTCCTTGAGTGCTACTTGTGGAAATTATATAATTCCTACTCTTGATCCAGCACCTACTACTCCTAATCCTGGAGATTCAGGTACAAATACTTGGACAGTTACTTATAATGATGGAATAGGGGGAAACACTTGTATTGAAGAAGCTATTGAGATAAATTATGATTGTCCTGCCACTTGTCCATCTGACCCATTTTTGACAGTTGATAAAAGTGAGGCATGTGGGGAAAATATCATTCAGTTATGCGTTGGTTTTAATGTTGCGGGAGAAGGTTATACAGGTACCTTTACAATAGAAGAAGAAAATACAGCTTTCTCACCTATTACTGCTATACCTGCTGGTGAATGTCGTGAATTAACCATGCCTTCACATAATGGCTGTGATCCTATTACCTATGAGTTTTTTATTACTGCTACCTGTGAAGATTCTTCCCCTATTTTTGGACCATTCAACCAAGTAACAAAGGAAGTTAATGTTTTCCCTGATTTTGACATTACAGAAATTGATATTATATCAGGGACTTGTGGCAGTCCAGGTGCTATTCAAACAGATTGTCCGCATTATGACATTCAACCACCTGCTGCTGGTGCTACGATTCCTGAAGAGGGGGATAGTGGTACCGATCAGTGGTTGATTTCTTATAGCTATAATGGTGATCCTAGTGCCACTACTTGCTTTACTGATGAGCCTATCGAGGTTCCCTATGCTTGTGCAACAAGTTGCCCTAGTGATCCATTCATTACCGTTA
>JAHDCM010000331.1 GCA_020629895.1 Bacteroidota bacterium | reverse complement strand
TAGCGGTAGCTTGCCGAAATAGCCACTTTGTGAAGCAAGGACTAGCAGGGCTGACGAAGGAAGACACTGCTAGGACTATGCAGAACTAGTGGCTATAAGGGAACTACAAGCGGATAGCCCGACCCTCTTTTTGCCAATCGAAACTTGTCAGGTTCAAAGTAATGGGCATGTAGGTAAGACGTGACAGCTACACGAAACCTGACAAGTTGATTGGCAAAAAGAGGGACACGCCCAACAAATTATTTAACCATTAATTTGCCTGTAAATTGCTGGGTGCCTTGTTGCACTTGATAGCTATAAATACCTGTTGGAAGGGTATGTACAGCAATGGCATCGCCTTGACGAATCACTTGGGCATGTACCGCGCGTCCTTGCATGTCAAATAATTCGAGTGTAGCAGTTTGATCAGTGATAGGTAACTGTATATGTATGTAATCGCTGCTTGGATTTGGAAAGACGCTTAGGCTATGGTTGATGTGTGGGGCATTGGAGGTATTAGAGAAAATATCTTGTTGAGAGTAATAGTGGGTAATGACTTCGCCTGCTTCCCAAGAATTGTTGTAGCTGTTCCAGTATTTGTAATTGATATGGGTGATCATGGGGCCAGCATAGATGCTCATTTCGTTTAGATAGAGAGTCGGCCATATAAGATCATTGAATGTATAATCGGTATCGTAGTTGGTTTCTTTTAATCGGTAATTTTTCCATTCATTGAGGTCTTCATCCCAATCAGCCTGTATTTGCGTTGCCTCATTGCCCATTAGGTTATATGTATAGCTTATTTTTTCATTAGGGATTAGTGCTTGTGTTTCGGAAAAGTAATTTTTTGAATAAGTAATATAGGTTGCTAGTTGTTCTGCTGCTGTGTAGGTATATGCTATTTTTTCTTCTTCGGCCCATTGCTGTTCGTCGCTTGACCAATCGAAGAGGCTATAACTGCTTCTGTTTCCTTGTTCATTATAGGTGTAGGTTTCTTTATCACCAAATAGGTAGTTGCCATCTTCATCGAATAAGGAAATATTGATGTATTGGGTAATGCTATCAAGGGTATTATAGGTGTAGGATGTTTGGGAAGAGATGATCCAGTCTTCTTCAAAATAGCCCCAATAGTAAGTAGTTGAGTCGGTAAGGAGTTGTTGGTTGTTATATTGAAGACTTATTTTATCTTCTAGTTCCCATTCTTCGAAATATTCCGACCAATTATAACTAAGTACTTCTACTAGTTTTTCTTGCTCGTTATAATTATTGGTGTATTTATATTTACTATATAGTTCCCATCTGTTGGTACTGGTATCCCAATCTTCGTATTGGTAGGTGAGTTTATGATGTTGTTCGTCGTAGGTATAGGTTTCTTTATGTGAAATCAGCCATTCTGTATCAAGAGTGTCTCGATAGTAGTGGTTTATTTGTGTGTTGTTGTCGTGTTCATCATATTCGTAAACACTTCTTTCATAATCAACAGACTCGCCTAATTCCTTTTGATATTCGTAGGTGATTTCTTCTAATGTATTCAGTTTTTCATCTAGGTAAATAGTCCCCCAAATATTCGTCAATACTTCTCCTGTACTTGGGTCTACCTCGTAATAGGTGCTATGGGCTTCTAAGTTTTGAATGGTTGTACCAGTTTCGTCATAATTATAGACAAAGCGATAGAGTGGGCTAAATTTATCTTGGTTCCAATCCCATAATAGTAACTGATAAGTGAGCATGTTTCCTTGATCGTTGTAGGTATAAAGCTCCTTAAATTCGTCTTCAAGACTGAAAAAAGATTCGGATGTAAGTACAATGCTGTCTAAGCGTTGTTTCAGGGCTTGTTCGGTTTTGTAATTGTTGAAATTAGTGGGTAAATTAGGTGATAACTTAATTTGTTTTACTTTTTGGTGTAATTGGCTAATTAGTTCATCTGGTGGCACATTGGCAACCTGGGCCTGTAATGGGCTATTCAAAATGAGTAATAACAGTAGAATGGATAAATGAGTTAATTGTTGGTTCATAGCATTCAATTTTTGATGTAAATTATTAATTAAATATCTTGACTACGGTATGCTGCAAATTTACGATGAATGCTAAGGGATAGGAACTACAAAAAAAGTGGAATTCCACTTAAAAGAAGTGATTTTTAATGAAGGTTTTTGGTGTTTAAGTTTTTGATAATGAGTGTTTTATGTTTTTTTGAACTGCTTTTGACTTCCGTTTAAAAGTGCTGTTTTAAAGAAGTGTCAATACAACCTATTAGAGGAATAAACAATCTTATTTACTAATAATAAAAGAGCCATCTCAAGCAACCATCCATAATATTCATGATATGCCTTATTATATTGTTTTTAGCCTACTATTGTGCAGCTTTTCTCTATTTGGACAATCGGCCGATTCTATTCATTATTCTTTTTTTGTTGCTGGACATACTTATGGTAAACCAGGAGTCAATAATATCGGGTTTCATCCTGCTTTTAAGCAGCAATTCCCCTATATACAAGGTCGCCCAGAGATAAAATTTGGCGTTTTAACAGGCGATATTGTTTCCCCTAATCCAATTGAACGAGATTGGGATGAAATTGATGCCGATATTGATACATTGGGGCTACCTGTCTATTTTGCTGTCGGGAATCATGATATGGAGAATAGACCACTATTTGAAAGTCGTTATGGAGCCACCTATTATAGCTTTAAGCATCAAAATGATTTGTTTATGGTATTAGACCCTAATATGGATGAGTGGAATATATTGGGTGAGCAAATGTCCTTTTTACAAAATACCTTGTATCAGCATGCTGCCACATCGGATAATATTTATGTGTTTTTTCACCAAATTTTGTGGAAGGACAATGATATTTTTAGTTACATTACATGGAATTCTAGTGCAGGGAGAGCAGCGGGCGACATAAATTTTTGGACAGTAGTAGAACCCTTATTTCACAAATTACCCAATACAGTAGTGATGTTTGCTGGTGATCTTGGCGCACCGTGGGCTTCTACTGTAACCTATGATAGCTATGATAATATCACATTGATCGCAAGTGGCATGGGAGGTGGGGAAGGAGATAACTTTGTGGTCGTAAATGTTAAGGAGGATAAGTCTTTAAGTTACGATTTGATTTGCCTGAACGATAGCAACAAAGACTGTCTAGGAAAGCTAACAGATTATTTGACAGTAGCCGAGGTACAACATACACATCTTTCTCCCTTTATCTATGTTTATCCCAATCCTGCTACTGATTTCTTTACCATTTTCCTAAATGATATTAACAATTATCGCATTCAATTGTATGATCAACAGGGGCGATTAATGGCAGAAGAGGATATTTATAACCAATATAAATGCACAGTTCACACACGCGGCCTTTCAAAAGGGCTTTACTTAGCAAGAATAATTGATCCGAATGGAGTCAAAACGATTATAAAGGTGTTGATTGAATGATGTTTTGCTGCGCTATGATACATACTGTATTTGGGTAGATATACCCCCAAATGTTTTAACTATGTTGTAACCCAAAAAATAAGCCTTAATAATCGTTCCTTATAAGGTGTTGATTATTAAGGCTTTAAAGTGGTCGGGATGACTAGATTCGAACTAGCGACCCCACGCCCCCCAGACGTGTACTCTTACCGGACTGAGCTACATCCCGAAATGTTCAAATACATTGAGCAGCAAAAGTAATACTTTGTATTTGAATTATAAATAGGAAAAGGGAAAAAGTTGGTATAAAGTTCCAAGTAAAGATGAAAAAATAAATTGATCAAATATTGCTAGACTAAATGATCATCGCACCTCGCACAACTCTAACTTGCCATAAAAAACTGCTTCAATCGCGCCATTGCCGACACAGGCGGGCTTGAAATAGCAGCACTAGGCG
Organism: Bacteroidota bacterium; assembly: GCA_020629895.1. GTDB lineage: Bacteria > Bacteroidota > Bacteroidia > Chitinophagales > UBA2359 > JAHDHP01. The sequence continues at coordinate 758 of JAHDCM010000331.1, read as the reverse complement.
GTGTCGAAGAAAAGGTAATTAAATGAGGCAATTCATCTTGTGCCTTCTCGTAATCATTCGGAATACCAATATCAATAAAATAATGACGACTATCAAACGGGCAAGCTGCCATACGATAATTATCATGTTGGTAATAAGCTTCCAATACGTCTTTTTCAAAGGAAAATTTATCTTCTAGCGGAAGGAATTGCAAAAAGTTGACATCCAACACATACACGCCTCCATTGATATAGCCCGACTCCACAAATTGTTTTTCTTTAAACGCAGTAATAATCCGTTGCTCATCAAATTCGATAGTACCATAACGGTCAAATGCTTGTTCATGGCGGGCAGCAAGTGTAATGCAAGCTCCTGTACCGAAATGACACTGTGCTAATTTTTCAAAATCCACTTTAAAAAAGGTGTCCCCATTCAATACCAATACCTGTTCTTGAAAACAATATTTGCTTGCCAATTTAATAGCTCCACCTGTACCTAATGGTTCATTTTCAAGCGCGTATTTAATATGTAATCCTTTATACTGAAAGCCAAAATAAGATTGGATAAGATCATATTTATAACCGACCGATAAAATAACCCGTTCAATTCCTTGCTGAATCAGATACTCCATTAAATAGGCGAGAAAAGGAGTGTCGTTAATCGGGGCCATTGGTTTAGGTACATCGTGAACAACTGCTTGCAGGCGCGTACCAAATCCACCTGCCAAAATGATGGCTTCTTTAATGTGAGGCATGAGAAAAATACTTTTGTGAAATAAG
>JAHDCM010000330.1 GCA_020629895.1 Bacteroidota bacterium | reverse complement strand
AAATAACAGCGGCTAGGCTGTTTACCCTCTCTGACGATTAAACGATTTACGTTCCATCGTCAAACGTTTATCATTCTCATTAATCTACATTTTTAACACTTTCCCTTTCAAAGTGTCATTAGCCCCTTTGATACGATAAAAGTAAACCCCAGACGATAAATGCGCGAGTGATAAGGATAGAAGAGACTGATTTTCTGGAATCGTTTTTTCATAAATCAAATGCCCATTGATGTCGTATAGCAAAATCTGTTCAGCTTCTATGGTGGAGGGTAGTTCGACTAAAAAATAAGATTGGAAAGGATTCGGATAAACCCTTGCTTCCCCATTCGGATTATCAGAAGGGTCAAGTAATTTGTTAATAACCCTGGCAGCATTAGCACGCCCATAGCCATAGGTGTTATTAGGCACTTGTTCAGAAACAGTAAACTCACATAAGTCACTACCATATTTCGTAACAGCCGTTTCCATGATTAAATGCTCAATGGCATCTACCTGCCCGGCAAGGTCTGGACGAGCCGAGATCATAAGGGCTACCAAGCCCGCTATATGTGGGCCAGCCATACTAGTACCACTATAACGCGCATAACCATCATTAGAACTATTAATAGCCGATAAAACACCAACACCTGGTGCTGCAATATTCGGCTTCATACGAAAACTTTCGTCTACATTCACAGGCCCTAAACTACTAAATTTGGCAATAGAGTCTTGCGAGTTGGTTGCTCCTACGGTAAACGAATGTTTAAAGATAGCAGGAGGAGAACTAACCGTATAACAACCATCTCTACCACTATTACCCGCACTAACAACGACAACTGTTCCTGCAGCTCGTAAATTATTGACTGCCATTTCCATTACTTCAAAATTACTAGGAAAACAACCTTCTTGTTCAGGGCAACCCCACGAGTTATTAATAACATGCGGAGCTTTAGAAGGGTCAGGATTTTCATTATTAATATCAGTAGGAGCCAAAAACCATTCGAGGCATTCAATATAAGTGGAGGGTTTGCCCCAACCACGATCCATATTCCGACAACCAATCCATTTGGCATCAGGAGCCACTCCAATTTTAAGGGTATCATTCACTATTCCAGTAATCGTACCCATTGTATGCGTACCATGAAACACATCATCACAAGGAGCTGTTACATCCAAGCCACAAGGGTTGCTACCTAAATTTCCTGTTCCATCATCATGGAGTGTGTTAAGGTCATGAATCGCATCATGCCAATGATAATTATGATCTGTATTAGCCCCATCCCAGCCTTTATAACTGCCTTGCAGTGCCTCATGCTCCCAGTTATAACCCGTATCCTGACCACCGACAACAACTCCTGCTCCTCGAATACCTCGTTCCCATACCAACTCTACATCCATCATGTCTAAGCCCCATTCTAGCCCTACATCTGTTTTCGCTGATCCCGAAGCTACACGAGTAGGTTGCTCCAATGCTACCCAGGGGTCGGGCATTAACGCTTTCACCTCTTCGAGTTGTGCCATTTTTTCAAGTAGTTGCGCATCTGCTTTAGTCAATACCCCATTTACAATCCAGTAAGCGCGATAATTGCTTGGTGTTTCATCCTCCAGTAATTGCAGTAATCTTATTTGAGTTTGGGCGGCTTGTTGTTGCAACTGTTTAAACACATAAGCTGCTTTTGCTTCTTTTACTTGTATAGTGCGTGCTACCACTTCCACTTCTGCTTGCTCTTTCAACAATACAAATACATCTACTGGCTTGGAGCTTTGTTGCGCTTCTTGCCATAAGTTAGGCACAATCTTATCTTTCCAATTAGCACTAGTTTGTATATCCTGAGTAGGTTTCCAACTAATTAATATTGTCGTTAATAGTAGGAGAATACTTGTAGTTTTAAAACGCTTCATTACGATCTATTTTGATAGGGAATCTAAATGTACTTGGTCAAATCAAATCTCCACGCCATTTTGAGCAATTACTTGTTGATAAAACGCCCCTGAACGTTTCATGGTACGTTCACAGGTTTCAAAATCAACATGTACAAGACCAAATCGGTAAGTAGGGCCTAAGTTCCATTCAAAATTATCCATCGTTGACCAGTGGAAATAGCCTTGAACATCCACTCCATTTTGAATACAATGATGAATGTGTTTGAGATAATCTTTAATGCTGTTAATACGCACATCACAATCATTGGTACTAATACCACTTTCTGTAATGATAATAGGTTTTTTGTATTTTTTCCAATATCGCATAATACACTCTTCCATTCCTTGCGGATAATACTCCCACATCATATCGTGCGGTCGGCCCATCTCATCAAGTTTACCAGGATGGTCAATTTCGGTGATAGGTTGCGGAATAAAGGGTATTTTGGCATAATAACTCATGCCACAGTAATCTAATTCGGGAATAATAAAATGATCGGCTACGGTATTCATAAAAAAGTTGTCGGCGAAGCGGGCGAGTGGGTAGCCAAGTGGATGTTCACTTTTAAAGATAACACAGTTTTTAGAAATACCTACGGGAATATTAGGGTAAGCTATTTTGAGCAATCGCACAGCTCTTACATGTGCTTTTGCCATATTTTTGAGGACTTTTCGAGCAGCGAGATAACTCTTTTTTTGTGGCGGGAAGTTACCTAGCATATAGCCATTGGTAATATAAACCCCTGGTTCATTGAAGGTGTTCCAGTTGTCGGCATAGCTGCCAAAATGCTGAATGACTTGGTGGGTGAAATTTATAAAATAATCAATGGTATTACTGTTTTCCCAACCACCCTCTTGAGCAAACCAAATGGGGTTAGAAAAGTGGTGAATCACCAACATCAAGTACATCCCTCGTGCTTTGAGTTGTTGCATAAATTGTTGATATTCATGCACGACCTCTTTATCGAATGGAGCCATAGGCGCGCGCTGCAAACGCGACCAGTCAAAACCCATTCGATAAGCATTGCCTAAAGCGGAGATATATTCAATATCTTCTTCGCGGCGCAATTCATGATCGCAAGTGCGATTAAAGACATAACCATCTTTAGAGGCGATACCTTTCCACTCATGTTCAAAAGGTGTTTCTATTTGAGCAGCGGCAGTAGAGGTACCCCAGATAAAGTTTTCAGGAAAATGTAATAGCATATAAAATTCGGTTAAGCTCGAAAGCTACAAATTTAATGAATTTGAGCATACCGAATGTATGTCTATTTAATTTAAATAGACCCAGGGTCTATAATGTCAGAATCATACCACCATTTTTTTTGGTTTTTTTTGGAGGTAAATTTGCCAAAAAATCCTTTTCTGACCGCCTTTTTATCTTTAGGACTAAGTTTTTTGGAGCGCGAGGAGTCTTTCTTACTTTTCATGATTTAGGTCTATTTCAAACCCTTACCTATTGCTACTAGTAGGCACATATAAGATCTACTAATAGCTTAGGTAACAGACATGATGGCAAACAACATGTACTGCCCTAATCATTAAAATGAAGGGAATAAGTGGTGTAAAATGGTAATTGGGTCAGTTACTCATCAGTATATTGGTGCAATTCAGTTCAATAAAGTAAGCACCAAAAAAAAAATCTCGGCGGAGTTGGGAAAGGTAGTTAGTTTATATGAATTAGTAAGCTTATATTATAGATGTAAGCTTGACTATTTTCAAATTTAATCAATAAAGAGGAATCTATCAAATTTTTATCTATAATTTATTATTTGACACCAAAACATTCCCTCAATCACTCATTGTCTACTGCGTGAGGGATAGTAGTGGTAGCTTGGCGAAATAAACAGGTAGTGAGGCTTTTGCTGGCAGGGCTGACGAAGGAAGACACTGCCAGTAATATAGCCGAACACCTAGTTTATAAGCCAACTACAAACGGATAGCCCGACCCCCTTTTTGCCAATCAAACTGACAAGTTTCGATTGGCAAAAAGGGGGACACGCCCAAAGTCATTAAAATAAAAAAGGTCTGTTAGCAAATGCCAACAGACCTCTTCAAGGTATGTATTAAACTACAATTAGTGTAATATTACTATCATAGATAAAATTAATCTTAGTAATTTACTCCTAATGAGCTTAATGTTTCTTTATTTAAGTTTCCAATTGGAAGACCATTGTCTTGTTGGTACTTAGATAAAGCATTTTTAGTTTTAGTACCCATAACACCATCAGTTGGTCCTGGATCATAACCTTTAGCAGCTAATGCACGTTGTACATCTCTGATAACGTTGTTGGTTTGTTGAGACTCACATAAGATCTCAACCCAAGTAGTATAACCACCCGCGCTAACTAACTTTCTTTCCTTTACAGTTTTGTACTCAGCAGGAATAACAACTTCATCAGTAGCAGCTGGAGCAGCTAATACTTGACGAGTGATTGTTTTATACTCAGCAGGAATTGGAATTTCATCAACACGTGCAGGAGATTTTAATACTTTCTTAGTCACTGTTTTGTACTCAGCAGGAATTTCAGTTACGTCAGTTCTACCTGGCTCAGCTAAAACTTGCTTCGTTACAGTTTCGTACTTTGCAGGAACTTCTTCCCAACACATGATGTAACAATCTTCTGGATTAACAGAAGTACAACCAGCATAACGCTTCTTTCTTACCCACTCTCCGTAACCTTCAGAAACCAATACTTGCTCTCTAACAGTTTCGTAACGTGGTGGAA
>JAHDCM010000329.1 GCA_020629895.1 Bacteroidota bacterium | reverse complement strand
CGAGGTGGGAAGAAAGTAGTTTATTGCCGCTTCACCAATGTCAATTCTCCATATCCCTCATTATACAAGACCATTCTATTCTTCGTCACCTCTTTAATATCAAAAGTAACGATATAATCGAGAGGTTGAGGCACTTCAGAAATAGGGTTTTCATCAACCATGTATTGAACATTCAAAAAGCTAATAGATAGTTGATCTTTACCTTTAAGTACAGTCCAGTTACAAGAATATTCGGCTCTATTTGGAGCTTTAATATCACTACCCGCAGGTGCTGTTATTTGGGGATCTGTATTGATCAGTTTCATAGAACCATCGGCATTTAGACTACCACTAAATTTTTTATTGTTTTCTATAATCTGCCAGTCGGATTTTTCAAGGTCACGATAGGCATCATTTTTAGTGTTATTGCTGGCTCCATTTGTGCTAGTAAGTCCCACTTTTTCCCTTTCATTTTGATCAAACATTGCCTTATAAGTAAAGGTGCCACCCTTATCGTATGTAGTCTCTTTTCCTATCTCATAATCAACAGTCACTTCCCATTCTCCATTCTCCATTTTTGTTCCACTAATCGTTCCTTTATTAAGTGGCATATAGCCTGTTTGACTACAAAAACACATCACATAAAAACGAGCATTCGAAGCTGCTAAATCGTCATGATTAATACTAAAACGATCTCCTTCAGGTGGATCAATGGCAAAAATGAGTTGTTCTGTAAATTCTTCATCCGCCATTCTGGGATCATCGGGACCTTCCTTTTCTTGAAAGAACACCCATTGATTCCCTTTACAAATTATAGGAATGGAATCTACATCTAATGTTATTTTACGGTCTTTATAGATGCGATTCATTATATAGCCTTTCTCTGGATTAAATTTAATAGGAACGGTGATTTTAGAAACTTCAGGACAAGTAGGGAGGGTAACTTTCTGCTCTATTTCAGGGCCTTTGATGGGTTTGGGAGTACAACTATGTATCATTATAGTTGTCATAACAAATAGCCCTAGTAAAAATGAATTTGATTGATACATAACAGGTTAGGTTTTGAAGATAAAATAATATCAATAAGACAGATACCAATTCAAGTGTATTTGAAGATAGTAATTATTGGGTGATTATTATAATGTATTTTAAATTTAAATGTGTTTTTGGCTAGTAGATAGAGTTGAAAATAGTTTAATAAGCAAAAGTACTTTCGTCGCAGGGTATTGCGTGAGTGATAGTAGTGGTAGCTTGGCGAAGTAGGTGTGTAGGGATGCTTCGCCAAGCAGGGCTGACGAAGGAAGACACTGCTTGGCGTTTAGCAGCCCTAGCACCTACAAGGCAACTACAAGCGGATAGCACGACCCCATTATAAAGAAAAGCGCAATAAGCATTTTAGGCTTATTGCGCTTTTCTTTATAGTGGGGACACGCCCAAATTAAGCTTTTAGATACGTATTAATTTTATCGACTGAATCTTTCGCATCTCCATACAACATATCTGTATTTTCTTTGAAGAACAGCGGGTTTTGTACACCTGCATAACCGGTTGCCATAGAGCGTTTCATCACAATTACCTGCTTGGCATTCCACACCTGAATAACGGGCATTCCATAAATCGGACTAGCGGGATCATCCTCTGCACCTGGATTGACAATATCATTGGCTCCAATGACTAGTACTACATCTGTTTCTACTAAGTCATCATTGATTTCTTCCATTTCTAGTACAATGTCATAAGGAACATTGGCTTCGGCGAGTAATACATTCATGTGGCCAGGTAAACGACCTGCGACAGGATGAATACCAAAACGTACTTCCTTATCTGCTTTACGAAGTGTATTCACCATCTCATAAACGGGAAACTGGGCTTTAGCAACTGCCATTCCATAGCCTGGTACAATAACGACAGAGGCTGCCTCCTTTAATAAGTTGGAAACTTCTTCATGATCAGTAGCGGTTACTTCGCCTTCCACTGCTTTCAAACTACCCGTTGGGGTATTTCCAAAACCTCCGAAAATAACGGAGAAAAAGGAACGATTCATAGCCTCACACATAATAATCGAAAGAATGGCTCCTGAACTACCTACTAAGGCTCCTGTAACAATTAGGAGGTCATTACCAAGCATAAAACCTGCGGCTGCGGCTGCCCATCCTGAATAGGAATTGAGCATGGAAACAACAACGGGCATATCGGCTCCTCCAATCGCCATAACGAGCATAACACCAATAAAAGAGGCAATGGCAGTCATGATGATGAGGTACACCATACCACTCGTGCCTGTTGCCATTGTGAAAACGGCTCCTAAAATGATACAGACAATGACTAATAATATATTGACCAAATGCCTGCCGGGATAGAGAAGGGGCTTGCTACGAATACGTCCTTCGAGTTTACCCCATGCAATGATGGAACCAGTGAAGGTAATGGCTCCAATAAAGACCCCTATAAATATTTCGACAAGGTGGATGCTGTGGGCGGCTCCTGTTAGTTGGTGGGTGTGTGGGTCTAAATAAGAGCCAAAGCCTACTAAAACGGCTGCTAATCCGACAAAACTGTGGAGAATAGCGACCAGTTGTGGCATGGAGGTCATTTCTACCTTACGGGCTACCATAATGCCTATGACAGAGGCGATAGCTATTGCGATGACAATGTAGATATGCCCCGAAATATTAGGCCCTAAAACAGTGGATAAAATAGCGATGATCATTCCTGCAATACCGTACCAAACACCGCGTTTGGCCGATTCTTGAGAAGATAGCCCGCCTAGACTAAGAATAAATAAGATACTGGCAAATAAGTAGGAGGCGATTTGTATAGAGACTGAAATCATAATTTATTTTCTAAACATTTTAAGCATTCGGTGAGTAACCACAAATCCGCCTACAATATTGATGCTGGCTACCAATATGGCGATAAATGCCAAGATGGTCATGGGATCGGATAAGTTGTTGTTGGTTTGTAGGAGACCGCCAATAATGATAATACCACTGATCGCATTGGTGACTGCCATCAAGGGCGTATGCAAGGAGTGGCTAACATTCCAAATGACTTGCCAGCCAATAAAAACAGAGAGAACAAAAACCGTTAAGTGTTGCATGAAATCAGAAGGAGCGACCATCGCCAGTAGGTAAAGCAATAAACCAATAATTCCTAGTGTGATAAATTGACGGGCAGTTCTTTTGCGGCTAAGTGCCTCTTCTGAAGGAGGGGCTATAATAGCTGTTTCTATTATTTCTTCTTGGGGTTTTTGTGGGCTAACAGGTAATGGTTCGGGTGGCCAGTTGATCGCTCCATCATAAGTCACCATCGCCCGTTTCACCACATCATCCTCCATATCAATCTTGAAGTTTTCGGCTTTGCCCATGTCATCAAGTAGGTGACAGAGGTTATTGCCATACAATTGACTGGCTTGGGCGGGGAGTTGGTCTAATTTCCCAACAATATATACTCCATTGTCTGTTTGGTAAACTTCTCCATTTTTGGTTAAGACGCAGTTGCCACCTGTTGAAGCAGCTAGGTCTACAATGACCGAACCTGGTTTCATGGCTGCGACATGGTAATCAAGGATGAGTTCAGGAGCTTTTCGACCTGGAATTTGGGCAGTGGTAATAATAATATCTACTTCCTTGGCTTGTTCCTTGAACAGGGCCATTTCTGCCTCTATAAAGGCTTTACTCATTACCTTCGAATAGCCACTGGCAGTAGAACCGTCTTCTTCTATATCTACGGTTAGAAAAGAGGCACCCATTGATTCGATTTGTTCGGCCACTTCCATACGCGTGTCGAAGGCGCGTACAATAGCTCCCAAACTGCGGGCTGCACCAATGGCTGCTAATCCTGCTACACCTGCACCAATGACTAATACTTTGGCGGGATCTACTTTTCCTGCGGCTGTTATTTGTCCATTCAAAAAGCGACCAAATAAGTTGGCGGCTTCAATGACAGCCCGATAACCTGCAATATTGGCCATAGAAGATAAGACATCCATTTTTTGAGCGCGAGAAATACGAGGTATCGCATCCATTGCGATCGCATTGACGCCTTTATTGGCTAATTTTTGTAGTAGGGCTTGGTTTTGTGCTGGATTGAGGTAACTCAAGGACACTTGTCCCTTGTGCATTAGTTCGACTTCTTCATCGGTAACTGCTTGCACTTTTAAGATAATGTCAGCTTGTTGATATAATTCTTTGGAAGTAGGGATAATCGTTGCGCCAGCTTCTTCATACAAGTGGTTGGCAAAGTTGGCTCTTTGCCCTGCATCTTTTTCAATGAATACTTCAAAGCCTTGTTTTTGGAGCCGCTTGACTGTTTTGGGTGTGGCTCCCACTCGCTGTTCGCCAGCTTGTAGCTCTTTAGGGATTCCAACTTTCATAGGGTAAGCTATTTTTGAATAGGAAACAGTAGACGGAGATTAAGGAATACTTGTTAAAAATAAGTAATTTAGTTGAATAAATGATGGGAAATTATATTAAAAACAGATTAAATGCTATTTTTAATAACATTTAATGACCGATATGCTCTTTTTTCCGTACTAAATATTAATTTAGGTAGAGATTTATTCCATGACCAAAAATAATCAAGGTGAAACCAACAGATATTAGTAATCCAGAATATTTTCACAAGGTGGTGGATTGTCAATATGCTTGCCCCGCCCATAC
>JAHDCM010000328.1 GCA_020629895.1 Bacteroidota bacterium | reverse complement strand
ATTGTTAGCAAAGAGGCAGCTAGATTGGGCAATTTATTCTTTCATCTTTACTAAGGGGCTGTATTGATTTATAACCCAGTCAGCCTCTAAAATCCAAACCCTTTGCTACTACAAAAATCCATATCCCTCCAAGCTTATAATACCTTTGGCATTGATGTCGAAGCAAATTACTTTGCTAATATTACTTCTATACATCAACTCCGACAAATTATCTTTAAGGAGGAGTTAAAAGACATACCCAAACTCATCTTAGGAGGAGGTAGTAATATACTGTTTACAGGCAATTTTGAAGGTATCGTACTACTAAATGCCATGAAGGGCATTACACTCATTCGCGAAACCCCTCAAGAAGTTTGGCTGCAAGTAGCAGGAGGAGAAGTCTGGCACGATCTTGTGCAATATTGTGTTCAAAAAAACTGGGGCGGAATCGAAAACTTATCACTCATCCCAGGTTCCGTAGGAGCCGCACCAATCCAAAATATTGGAGCTTATGGCGTCGAATTAAAAGATGTTTTTATTAGTTTAGATGCCCTACATCTACCAACAGGGCAACTGCGTACTTTTAGTAAGGAAGAGTGTCAATTCGATTACCGTAATAGTATTTTTAAACAATCGCTAAAAGGGCAATACTTTATTTATTCCGTCTGTTTATGCCTCCAAAAACAACCTGTATTCAATACTAATTATGGAGCAATACAACAAACTTTGGCTCAACTAGAACAAGCAGGAAAAGAACGCTCCATCGCTACATTAAGTGAAGCAATTTGCCAAATTCGTAGCCAAAAACTACCCGACCCAAAAGTAATCGGAAATAGTGGTAGTTTTTTCAAAAATCCTGAAGTACCTCGTAGTATTTTAGAAGCTATTCAAAAAAACTATCCAAAAGTACCTAACTACCCTCTTAAAGACCCTAATAAAGTCAAACTACCCGCAGCTTGGCTCATCGAAAAATGTGGGTGGAAAGGAAAAGTAATAGGCAATACAGGTACCTATCACAAACAGGCTCTCGTACTTGTCAATCATGGAAATGCAACAGGAAAAGAGATTTATAATTTATCAGAAACTATCTTACAATCAGTAAAAAAACAATTTGACATAGAGTTAGAACGCGAGGTAAATGTCATCGGAATGAATTAGTATCAACTCTATACACATTTAATTCGCAACTTAGCAAAAAAAGGACGATATTTGCGGTTTAAAAAAAATGCCTACTATGGAAACACTTTCCTATATATCTAATGCACATCCTTCATATATCGACAACTTATACAAAGAGTATCAACAAGATACCAAGGCTGTTGACCATGATTGGCAGAAGTTTTTTGAAGGCTTTGAGTTTGCCCTAGCAGACGCCTCTCAAAATGGACATGAAGCAAGTGCCAATGGAACTCCCCTTGCCGATAGCAATACCTTATTGGGAGAATTGAAAGTATATAAACTAATTCAAGCCTATCGCAACAAGGCACATCTCATAGCAGATACCAACCCTATTCGAAAACGTAAAGATCGTAAGCCACACTTAGATCTAGCCGACTTTCAACTGACAGAGGCAGACCTAGAACGTAGCTTTTACGTAGGTAGCGAACTCAACTTAGGAAAAACAACACTAAGTAAAATCATTGCTCGCCTACGAGAAATTTATGTCAATACTATTGGTATCGAATATGCTTATGTCAATGACCCTAAAGCAAGAAAATGGCTCCAAGAACGTTTCGAATCACGTAACGGAAGCTATAAATTTGATATTGAAAAGAAAAAACGAATTCTACGAAAACTAAATGAAACAGGTGTTTTTGAAGAATTCCTGCACAAAAAATTTATCGGACAAAAACGCTTCTCACTCGAAGGAGGGGAATCTGCTATTCCTGCATTAGATGCCATTATCAACGAAGCAGCAACACAAGGAGTACAAGAAGTTGTAATAGGTATGGCACATCGTGGACGCTTGAATGTACTAGCAAATATCATGGGTAAAACCTACAAAGAAATATTTGCCGAATTTGAAGGACATTCACCCAAACACCACAACATGGGCGATGGAGATGTAAAATATCACCTCGGCTTTTCTGCCCAATTAGATACACCTTCTGGAAATAATATCTACGTACAACTAGCTCCAAATCCTTCGCACCTCGAAGCAGTAGATCCTGTTGTTCAAGGATTCGCCAGAGCAAAGGCAGATGTTATTTATAATTCCGACTACGACCAAATTCTTCCCATTCTTATTCATGGTGATGCCGCCATCGCAGGGCAAGGACTGGTATATGAGGTGACACAAATGTCAAAACTGCCCGGTTATAATGTTGGCGGTATGATTCACATCGTTATCAATAACCAAATTGGATTTACCACCAATTTCGATGATGCGCGTTCTTCCCATTATTGTACTAGTATAGCAAGTATTGTCAAGGCTCCCGTATTACACGTCAATGGCGATGATGTGGAGGCAATGGTTTTTGTTGCCGAATTAGCAGCCGACTACCGCCAAGAATTTAATACCGACATCTTCATTGATATGGTCTGTTACCGAAAACATGGACACAATGAAGCAGATGATCCAAAATATACACAACCAGGCTATTATAAAGCCTTAGACAAACACCCTAACCCACGAAAAATATACTCTGATAAATTGTTAAGCCAAAAGGATGTAGACGATGCACTAGTGAAGAATTTGGAAAAAGAATTTAATCAATTACTCCAAGAACGTTTGGACGATGTGCGGGAAAATCCCTTGCCTTACAAAAAACAAGAGCCAGAGTTGGCTTGGCAAAAAATGAAGGTAGCTACACGTAAAGACTTCGATAAATCTCCTGTTACAGGTATTACCAAAACAAAGGTCAGCCAAATTGTAGAGGGGATGATCAAAGTGCCAGAAGGATTTACACCACTGCGCAAAATTCAAAAATACCTCGACAAGCGACGAGAAAGCATGAAGCAAAATAAAACCCTCGATTGGGCGGCTGCCGAATTGATGGCTTATGCAAGTATCTTACTCGAAGGGAACAATGTCCGCATGAGTGGACAAGACGTAAAACGAGGCACCTTTTCGCATCGTCATGCGATGTTATATGATGAAAAAACCCACCAAGAATATAACCGCCTCAACCACTATACCGACGATCAAGGAAAACTACTCATCTATAACTCCCTTTTATCAGAGTATGCTGTATTAGGTTTCGAATTTGGTTATTCTTTAGCCTCACCTGATACCCTCACTATATGGGAAGCACAATTTGGCGACTTTGCCAATGGCGCCCAAATCATGATCGACCAGTTTATTACTTCTTCCGAAAGTAAATGGCAACGTAGTAGTAGCTTAGTCATGTTGTTACCTCACGGTTATGACGGACTAGGTCCAGAACACTCTAGCGCACGTTTAGAGCGATTCTTACAGGCTTGTGCAGAACTTAATATCAGTGTGTGTAATATTACCGAACCTGCCAACTTCTTCCATGCCTTACGACGACAACAACACCGTCCATTCCGTAAACCATTGGTTGTCATGTCACCCAAAGCACTACTACGCCACCCTCGATGCGTATCTAGTATTTTTGATATTGTTGGCAAAACAAAATTCAAAGAAATTATTGACGATCCTTTTGTCGAAAACCCGAAAAAAGTACGCAAAGTTATACTTTGTACAGGTAAAGTTTACTACGAACTAGCAGCAGAACAAGAAAAAGAAAACATCCAAGATGTTGCCATTGTTAGAATAGAGCAACTATATCCTATTACACGCAAACAACTGGATGCTGTCTTGGCTCGTTATCCCAAAAAAGCAAAATTGGTATGGGTACAAGAAGAACCCGCTAATATGGGAGCTTGGTGGCACATCATGTATCGTTTACGTGACCTACAACCCGATTTTGTAGCACGAAAAACCAGTGCCTCACCTGCAACAGGGTACAAGTCCCAACACGATGCAGAACAAAAGGATATTATTAAACGAGCATTCGAATAAAAGCTCAATCCTTCAATCCCTTAATCCTTCAATCCCTCAATCATCAAATATGGCTATTGTAGAAATCAGAGTCCCCCACATCGGAGAATCTATCAACGAAGTTACCATTGCCAGTTTCCTAGTAGAAAATGGAGACTATGTCGAACTAGACCAATCTATATTAGAATTTGATTCAGACAAAGCAACCTTAGAGCTTCCCGCAGAAGTCGCAGGTGTCGTTAATTTTGTCGTAGAAGAAGGTGATGATTTAAAAATTGGAGATCTAGTAGGAACGATTGATACAAGTGCGGCAAAAGGAACAAGTGCAGCCCCCGCCAAACAAGAAAATACTCCTGCGAAAGAAGCCCCGCCAGTAGTAGCAGCTAGTAATGGGAACGGCTATGCCGCAGGACACCCCTCACCAGCAGCGGCTAAACTAATTGCAGAAAACAAACTCTCAGCCACCCAAATAAAAGGAACAGGAGTAGATGGACGCATCTTAAAAGAGGATGTCATTAACTTTATCAATACACAAAAAAGCCAAGCTCCACCGCCACCACCACCCGCCAAAAAAGAAACAAAAAAAGCAGCCCCACCAGCTCCACCAAAAGTAGCAGGCAGTCGTAATAGTCGCACCGAACGCATGACCCGCCTTCGCAAAACCATTTCTCGCCGCCTAGTAGCCGTGAAAAATGATACCGCAATGCTGAC
>JAHDCM010000327.1 GCA_020629895.1 Bacteroidota bacterium | reverse complement strand
AAGGACACGCCCAAAAAATTATCGGATGTTTTAAATTTTGAACCGAAGTACTTACTTTGGGTACTATTGAATAGATGGGTATAGCCATTCACTCTAACTAAAAATCAAATGTATGAAAAAGTTATTTAGTGTACTATCGTTTTTACTAATCATTGTGCAATTTTCGTATGCACAAAAGGAGTTCCAGCAGTATATTTCTAAAGCCGACTCTGCTTACAATGTAAAAGACTATGTTATGGCTGGACAATTTTATCGCACAGCCTTCGAGTTTAGGGAAGAAGATAAAATTTATAATGGACAATTTTATAATGCGGCTTGTACCTTTTCGCTGGCCAATGATGCTGATGAATCATTTAAGTATTTAGATAAAGCGATTCAATATGGCTGGTGGGATATTGCTTGGATGAAAAAAGATTCGGATTTTGATAATGTTCGAAGCGATAAACGCTGGAAGGAAACAGAAGCAAAAATGCAGGCAGCAATTGATGAATATGAAAAAGATTTGGACAAGCCTTTACGTAAAGAGATTTTTGCCATGCGTGATAAGGATCAGGGCATGCGTCGAGAAGTTCGAGCGGTAGAAAAGGAGCATGGTCGTCAATCAGAAGAGATGACCAAGATTTGGGAAAAAGTTAATGCAGTAGACGACCGTAATACGGCTCGGATGGAAGAAATCATTGATGAGCGTGGGTGGCCAGGTAAAAGTTTGATTGGGGAGGATGGTTCTCATGCAGCTTGGTTGGTGATTCAACATTCGGACTTAGAATATCAAGCTAAGTGGTTGCCTATTTTGAAAGCCGCTGTTGATGAAGGAGAAGCCAGTCTTCGTAATTACGCATTCTTATTGGATCGAGTGAATATGCGAGTAAATAAAAAACAAATATATGGTACCCAACGTAGGAGTTATGGAAATGGAGAGATGCAAATTTACCCCATTGAAGATGCTTATGCGGTAAATGAACGTCGTGCGAAGGCTGGAATGCCTCCATTGCACAATTTTGAACCTCCGACCAAGGAAGCCTATTTGAAGCAAGTAAAGGAAGATGAAATTGCTTATGGAAAGCATTTAAAAGAGGCTCAAAAGCTTGCTAAAGCCAAAAAATATGAAGCGTCTGGAGAGCAGTTTATCGAAATGTTTAAATTAGGCATTACTAAGCCTGCTCATATCTATGAATATGCGCGTGTACTGGCTTTAGATGGAAAAACGGATATGGCTTTTAGATCATTGACCAGTGCATTGGCAGGCGGTTGGTCAAATACTAAGTTGCTAAAAAAAGGAAAGGCGTTTAAGAAAATGCGAAAAGACCCACGCTGGAAGAAGCTCATGCAGTTGGCAAAATAAGTGAAGAAGAATAAATAACTTCTTCCATAATTCTGACTAGCTTGTCGTTATGCTACGTTGGAAAGCCTCGCATCTGTTAGCTGGCAGATGATCGTCTATGTTTGCCGCCTTGCCTAACAACAAGCTAGTGTCATATAATGGTCGAATTTATTTTTTCATCTTCACTATCGGATTATTTCCTATCTTTGAACTTCCAAAATATTTATTATGCAATTTGAAGGAAGTTCTAAATATGTAGCAACTAGGGAATTGATGATTGCGGTTAATGCTGCCATTACCCTAGAACGCCCCTTACTTATTAAGGGAGAACCTGGTACAGGAAAAACGATGTTGGCTTATGAGGTTGCTAATGCACTCAACAAAAAGTTGTTTACTTGGCATATTAAGTCTACTACCAAAGCTCAACAAGGGCTTTATGAGTATGATGCGGTATCTCGTTTACGCGACTCACAACTTGGGGAAGAAAAGGTACATGATATTGCTAACTATATCAAAAAAGGAAGTCTTTGGGAAGCTTTTGACGCCGAAGAACAGGTTGTTTTATTGATTGATGAGATTGATAAAGCAGATATTGAGTTTCCCAATGACTTACTGCAAGAATTGGACAAAATGGAGTTTTATTGTTATGAACTTCGCAAAACGATTAAGGCAAAAAAACGCCCTATTGTGATTATTACTTCTAACAATGAAAAAGAGCTTCCTGATGCCTTTTTGCGTCGTTGTTTTTTCCACTATATCCGCTTTCCTGATCGCAATACGATGAAGTTTATCACGGAAGTCCATTACCCTAGTCTCGACCGCAAATTGATGGATGAGGCCTTAACGGTTTTTTATGGCATTCGTGATATTTCAGCACTCAAAAAGAAGCCTTCTACGAGTGAATTGATTGATTGGATGAAGTTGTTGATCGTTGGAAAGGTAGGATTAGATCAACTTGAAAAAGTAGATTTACAAAAAGAATTCCCTCCGTTTTTGGGTGCCTTACTCAAGAGTGAGCAAGATATGGAACGGATTGAAAAAATGCAGCGGAGGTATAATTGATAATGAGTAAATGAGTGATGGAATATTTATTCACTCACTCATTTAATCATTGTTTTATCCTTGAAACTCGCCAAACACGCCTCGCAACTCGTCGGAAATCTCCCCTAATGTTACTTCATTCTCAACTGCTTCAATCACTACTGGCATTAGGTTAATATTGTCTACGGCATGTTGTCGAATCGTAGCCAAGCAAGCCTTTACTTTCGTTGCATCTCTTCCTGCTTTCAATTCCTTTAGTTGTTCTATTTGCACTTGTCGAATGGTGTCATCTACTTTGAAAATTGGCACCTCACTTTCTTCATTGATTGTAAACTGATTCACACCCACAATAATTTTCTCCTCTCGTTCTACCTCTTTTTGCCAAGCATAAGCCGCTCGTGCAATTTCCTCCTGCATATAGCCTTCTTCAATTGCCTTTACTGCCCCCCCCATCACGTCAATTTTGTTTATATATTCCCAAGCTCTTGCTTCTACCTCATTGGTTAATTGTTCTACAAAATAAGACCCTGCTAAAGGATCAACGGTATCTGTCACTCCACTTTCATGCGCAATAATTTGCTGACTACGAAGGGCAATTCTAGCTGCTTCTTCGGTAGGGAGTGATAAGGCTTCATCGTAACCATTGGTATGCAAGGACTGTGTTCCTCCTAGTACTGCCGCCATTGCTTGTAGCGTTACACGACTAATATTATTGAGTGGTTGTTGAGCCGTTAAAGTAGACCCTCCTGTTTGTGTATGAAATCGGAGCATTTGAGCTTTGGGTTCGGTAGCTCCCATTTCTTTGGTCATCTTTGCCCACATGCGACGCGCTGCTCTAAATTTGGCAATTTCTTCAAAAAAATTATTGTGGGCATTAAAAAAGAAAGAAAGGCGGCGTGCAAACACATTGATATCGAGTCCGACTGCTTGTGCAGCCTTGAGATACGCTTTTCCATTGGCAAGGGTAAAGGCTAGTTCCTGTACGGCTGTTGAGCCAGCTTCGCGAATGTGATAGCCCGATATAGAGATGGTGTTCCAGCGCGGTAATTCTTTGCTACAATATTCGAAAATATCGGTAATGATACGCATGGAGGGACGTGGGGGATAAATGTAGGTACCTCTAGCAGCATATTCTTTTAATATATCGTTTTGAATCGTTCCTGCAAGGCGGGTTAAATCAGCACCTTGTCGCTTTGCCAATGCCACATAAAAAGCCAACAAAATAAATCCTGTTGCATTAATGGTCATTGAGGTACTTATTTTTCCTAGTTCAATTCCTTTAAACAGGGCCTCCATATCCTTAATGGAATCAATTGCGACACCTACCTTTCCGACTTCTCCTTCTGCAAAATCATGATCTGAATCATAGCCAATTTGGGTTGGTAAATCGAAGGCAACAGATAAGCCTGATGTACCTTGTCCTAGTAAGTAATGATAACGTTTATTGGACTCTTCCGCTGTTGAAAAACCTGCATACTGTCGCATTGTCCACAAGCGAGTACGATACATTCCTGCATGTACCCCTCTAGTAAATGGATACTGTCCGGGCTGTTCGCCAGTTTGTTTAGGAGCCTCATAAGTTGGCTTAATTGGAATCTCTGAATCGGTTTGAAATACTTCTTTCCGCTCTTTCATTCGTTCTTGTTCTTGGTTTTTGATTTATTTTTTCATCTTTACTAATCATAACATCAACTTTGCCTCTTCTTTTAAAAGAGCTACGGCCTTATCGCCTGGCATGGGTTGATTGGAAGATAAAAAGAAATCAACAATTGCTCGGTTGAGTATGGTACCTGCTGCATCTTGAGGTAGTTCTTTTGCGATCCCATTAATAATCGCAACGGTTTCTTCGGTAGCTGCTTTTATCATTGTCCACGCATCGCCAGACACATATAGTTGTTGGGTAATATTATGTTCTAGTTCTGCTCGGATACTACTGATCAAGATCATCTGCATTTCGGGCAAACTTACTTCTGCTTGGTTGAGGCGACTTATGAGATTATGCGGGTTGATTCGTTCTAGGAAAAGGATGAGTCGCTCATAGGCTTGTAACTTCAGCATCATGCTTTGTTCTTTACTTTTGAGAGCGACTTCTATTTGTTTGGCCTTGATATTATTTTCCAACATGCTAGAAAGAACTAGGTACGCTGCTGCTAGGACGGCTATGGAGGGTAGGATAATTTTCAATAACTCTAATATAATCGGTGCCATGAAGCATTTGTATTTGAGATAAAGGATAAGTAATGAATAAATAAAAAAGGTGTTAAGCTCTTATAAGTAACTAGCTCAACACCTCTATTCGT
>JAHDCM010000326.1:3065-4675 GCA_020629895.1 Bacteroidota bacterium | reverse complement strand
TTTTGTGAACAGCACCCATAAATTTAGAATAGCTCATTCCTTCTGCTCTAGCAGCAGCATTAATACGAGCAATCCATAAGCGACGAAACTCTCGCTTTTTGTTACGACGATCACGATAAGCATACAATAACCCTTTTTCTATCGCATTCTTCGCAACTGTCCACACATTTTTACGACGACCAAAGTAACCTTTGGCAAGCTTCATCATTTTTTTGCGTTTTCTTCTCGACGCAACCGAGTTTACAGACCTTGGCATGGTAATTAATTTTTAAATTTAATAAAAGACCTAATACAGTTTGCTGTATAGGCAACATTGCCCTGCCAATAATAAGCGGCAATGTTTTAAGTGTCTTGAAACAGGTGATTACATCACCAACAACTTCTTTACGCGAGGCATATCAGATGTATCAACAAAAGCAGCCTTACCCAAACGCTTCTTACGCTTGTGCGACTTTTTTGTTAAAATGTGCCCTTTAAAAGCTTTACGACGCTTGACCTTTCCAGATCCCGTCACCTTAAAACGCTTCTTCGCTCCAGAATGAGTCTTAATCTTTGGCATAATTGAAATATTTTTAAATCGAAGTGCAAAGGTAAGAAATCCTATAGACTAATTCAACTATTTACTTTTTTAAATAATCAATCATTTACATTGTTGCATATTAATTATTCGCACTTTCACCCACTCAACACCTTTCTTATAACCACTATCATTATTTTCAAAAACACAAAACCAACCAACAGCTTACCCTCTCACTCAATACTAATCGTTGCACTTCGCACCTCACACCTCGCACATTCTCCTCATCACCTCCCCCGCCACCAAAGTCGCCGCACAAGCCACATTCAATGACTCCACCCCATTTGCCATCGGAATACGCAACCACTCATCAACCAATTTACCCACCTTTTCATCAATACCCGCCGTCTCGCCCCCTAATACAAAAATACTTCGTTTAGCAAACTTCGGCATCCCATAAAGCGTATGTTTTCCATAACCCGACAAGCCATACACACAAAACCCCGCCTTTTTAGCCTCCTCCAAGGCCTGTTGTAAATACTCACAACGCAAAATACGCGTCTTAAAAATAACCCCTGCCGACGCTTTCACAATCAACGGGCTAATATTCGGACATCCCTTACGTGGATAAATCAGTCCACCCATTCCCAACGCGGTACTTGAACGCATCGCCATCCCCACATTCCGCGGCGTTGTTACCCCATTCAATGCCATTAAATGAATAGTCTCTTTATTTTTTTTGCGCGTACCTAGCAATTCCAAATACCGTTCAAAACTATCCATTTCAGGAGCCACCACATCTGCCACAACCCCCTGATCTTGTTTTTCATTGCGTGACAAACGCGAAATACGCTTTGCCTCCATCCGTAAGATAGACACATCACGTTTTTTTGCCAAACTTAATATATCAGAAATAATATGCCCTTTTGCCCTTTCTGCAATGGCTACTTTATCCACCTGCAATGCCTCATTCATCAACACTTCCAATACAGGCTTTCGTCCATAAATAGTAATAAAGGTATCGCGGGGATGTTTAGGGGTCAGCATAAAACAAATTACTCTTGGTAAAAATCAACTCTTTCAGTACAATACA
>JAHDCM010000326.1:0-2965 GCA_020629895.1 Bacteroidota bacterium | reverse complement strand
GGTCAGCATAAAACAAATTACTCTTGGTAAAAATCAACTCTTTCAGTACAATACAAAATATTTGAATACAAAGACAGATTTGGTATCTCTACTAATCTAAAATCTTACCACCTTATCCAACTTATTCTTCTTCAAATATTCAATAATAATTCGATCAACACTAGGGTCTTGCATTTTACATTTTAAACCATCACGCACCACCTCTACATTAGAAATAGCATCAGTGGTAGTATAAGTAAACCCTTGATAACGGTGATTTTCGACACACACTACCGAAAATTCTCCTAAATGACGGCCTTCACCAATAATTAAAAAGTTAGGATGGGTATATCGAAACTCCTTCAAGGCTTTCCCAAGTCGTTGATTATACTTTGCCGCTGGCTCTTTTCCCAAACACGACCCATTACAAGCTCCTCCCATCTTTGCACAATTATCACACGCCTCTTCTTCCAAACCGCACAACATCGGACACAAACGAAAATGCTTCACCTTCTTCCACAAAATCGACTTTGCATCCTCTTCTTTATTATAAACCGCTATTGGAGCATCTTGTGCCTTTTTACGACGAATAGACAACCGATCATATCCCTGCTTCTCTCCTTCCTTAAACAAACCCCAAGAAAAGCGATTCCCACGACTTCGACGATTAAAACGCGGGCGTAATCGTCGGATTTCATAAATTTCCAATAGTTGTGCTATCAAATCACTACCTGTCTCCTCATGGCTAATATCATACGTATGCATCAACATCTTCCAATAACGCGTACTCTTCCCTTTGAAATGCTGAAAAATACGCCGTCGAATATCATTACTACGACTGATATAATTAACACTATTATCTTTATCATGAAAAAAATAAATCCCCGTTTCTTCTGGCAAACCATCTAAAACTGTTGCTGGTAAATGAGGAGGTAAGTTTTGATAAGCAGAAATCTCTACCATCGAATCATACAAGAAGTTTTCATTGTCTTTTTCCAATAAAATCTCAAACAACTTCACCGTTGCAGCAGCATCTCCTCGCGCCCGATGTCGATCTTCTACCACAATCCCCAAATCCTCACAGATATTTCCCAGACTATACGAATCCATATCCGGAAAAATACGCTTTGCTAATACAATCGAACACAATTTCTCACGACGAAAATGAATACCTAAGCGTTTAAACTCTGCCTTTACATAAGCATAATCAAACTGTACATTATGCGCAACAAAGACTGCCTCATTAGTAATTTCCAAAATACGTTCTGCCACCTCCCCAAAAGTCGGTGCCTTCGATACCATTTTATTAGTAATTCCTGTTAGGCGAGTAATAAAAGGAGGGATACGAATACCAGGATTAATCAATGTACTAAATTCATCAATCACCTGTGTACCGTCATAAAGAAAAATAGCAATTTCCGTAATCTTGTCCCGCTTAGGACTTCCTCCGGTTGCCTCTATATCTATAATTGCATACTGCATAAACTAATAATCAACTCAACGCTGAGCGCAATTTAAATCCACAAAAAAGCAAGAAAACCTTAAAAGGTGGGATATTCACCGACAACAAAGATAACGATTTAATCCCGCTTATAAAAGGATCAAACAAGTAAGTATCTAAAAGGCAGAACCAACACTTTTGAAAGTAGATCAAATAGGACAAAAATAATTCCAATAAAAAAAATTAATTCTCCAGACACCCATCCCACTACTCCCTGCATCTCCCCTACCACAACCCAATCATTCATTCATTCACTCAATTAAGACGTTATACAAAACGTCACCACCCATTATTCCTATGGACGCACGAAATTACCAAATCATATATCTCGGTTCCTTCTTATTACTAGGAATCCAACTGCTCGGATGGGACGCAGAAATCACGTCTTTTCTAACCCTTATCAGCACTGCCCTCATCACCCAACTCTTTTTTATCAGAAAATACGCCCCCCAACAACTCCAAAACCCCGATGGATGGATCAATATCCTCAAAAGTCCACTCATCACCGCACTCGGACTCTGTCTCCTTCTTAAAGCAAACGATATTTGGATACTCGCTTTCGCTGCTGCTCTAGCCATCGCAAGTAAGTTCCTGATCCGAATCAAAGGCAAACATGTATTTAATCCCGCCAATTTCGGAATCATGGTAGCCATCTTGCTCACTGGCAACGCCTGGGTTTCTCCAGGGCAATGGGGCAGCAGCTTTATCCTTTTATTCATACTTGGCGTACTCGGCTGTTTTATTCTCTTCCGAGTAGGACGTATAGATACCTCCATCGCCTTTCTCGCCACCTTCAGCGGACTCGAATTCATACGCAGCGTCCTCTATCTAGGTTGGGGAGTCGATTTTTGGCTACATCAACTCTCTAGTGGTGCCTTACTCCTATTCACCTTTTTCATGATCACCGACCCCGTCACCACCCCCAACAGTTCCAAAGGACGTATTATTTGGGCAATCCTTATTGGGGTACTCAGTTTCTTTTTCACCAACTGGTTTTATGCCCACACCGCCCCCATTATTGCCCTCTTTATCGCTGCCCCCATTACTGCCCTACTCGACCGTATCTTTATTGGTCAACGTTTTCAATGGCAAAATACTAAAATCAAACCTAATGCATATAACAACACCCCTAAACCTACTTAATTATTAATTTTTATTGGGCGTGTCCTTTTTTGCCTCGCCCGTTGATGCGTAAACGCACCAACAGGCACGAGGCAAAAAAGGTCGGGCTATCCACTTGTAGTTGGCTTGTACACAAGCTGTTCGGCTAGTTTACTGGCAGTGTCTTCCTCCGTCAGCCCTGCCAGTAAAAGCCTCACTAGCTGTCTACTTCGCCAAGCTACCGTTACTATCCCTCACGCAAAAGACGATTGAACGATTAACGTCAACCGTTCAACCGTAAATCGTTAACCGTTCAACCGTAAATCGTTAACCGTTCAACCGTAAATCGTTAACCGTTCAACCGTAAATCGTTAACCGTTCAAC
>JAHDCM010000325.1 GCA_020629895.1 Bacteroidota bacterium | reverse complement strand
CCGCGTGAGGGATAGTAGCGATAGCTTGGCGAAATAGAAACTTAGTGAGGCTACGACTAGCAGGGCTGACAACGGAAGACACTGCTAGGCGTATTAGCTGAACAAGTTTTCTATGAGGCAACTACAAGCGAATAGCCCGACCCTATTTTCGCCATGCTGCCTGAAGTTCAGGTGTGGATGCATGGACGGGCATGGCGAAAATAGGGACACGCCCAACAATGAATTATTCTCCATCAGGTACAAAATACACATCAACAAGGTTGCGATACTCCATACCATTTTGTGGGAAATTGCGGACTTTCTTTTGTAATAAACGACGGTCTTTATCGTAGAAAAGCGGTAATAAGGCCGCCTCATCAAGCATTACCTGATCTGCTTTTAGGTAAAGTTCATTACGCTTGGCATCATCTACTGTTTTGAGAGCCTCTTCGAAATATTTGTCAAAGTCGGCATTTTTGAAGCGGAAGGTATTGAGATAAACGCTTCCAGTGCTAAGGTCATCGGGAAGGTGGTCGCTCCAAAAGAGGTTGAGGAAGTTTTCGGGATCGGGATAATCGGCAATCCAACCTGCTCGCCAGAAGTTGAATTTTCCTGCTTCGGTATTTTCGAGGTGTTGAGCAAAGGGCATTTTTACAATCTTCACGTTTACATTTAGGTTTTCTTGTAACATCTTTTGAATCGCTTCGGCAACTTGCTCGTTTCTTGTGCCACCACTATTGATTTGAAGGGTTACTTCTCCTAGTCCCTCGCCATTTGGGTGTCCTGCCTCTTCCATTAGCTTTCGAGCCTTATCAGGATTGAAGTCATAGCCTTTCAGTGCTTTATTATTATAGCCTGCAAAAGCGGGTGGAACGGCTCCATAAATACCTGGGAAACCTGCCCCTTTGAGTGTGAAATTAACGATTTTTTCACGATCAACGGCATAGCAGAATGCTTGACGTAATCGCTTGTCTTTGAATAGTTCTCCATTGTTTAGGAAGCCATAATATTGGAGTGACATATTGGGTGACTCTTGAAATTGGTATTCCTTATAATCGCCTTTTAGGTTGCCACTACGGTCTACAATTTCATCGGCTACTTCGAGTGGTAAGCGGTACATCATATCAAATTTTCCTTGCTTGAATTCGCGAAGTTCCTGCATTTTATCGCCAATAAATGAAAAGCGAATACCGTCGAGGTAGGGGAGTTGGTTTCCTGCATCATCTTTGCCCCAATAATTGGGATTGCGAAGTAGAATGGCAGTTTGGTTTTCTTGTACTTTTTTGAGGAAAAAAGGCCCTGTGCCTACTGTTTTGATACGCATATCAACCCCATATTTATCGACTGCTTCTTTGGGGAAAACAAAGCCGAAAGGCATTGCCATAATATGTAAAAAGCTACTGAATGGCTGCATAAGTTCGATTTGGAAGGTGTAATCATCTAGCACACGAATACCAGTTACACCACCAGCAGGTTGCTCGCCTTTTTCGGTGGCAGTATAGTGATCTTTGGCACCTACAATGCGCTCTTTTACAAAATCATAGCCCTTATTGTCGGCAGCATAGGAGCAAAGTTTATCAAAACAGTATTTAAAATCTTTGGCAGTTACTTCGCGTCCTTTACCATCGGCAAAACAAGGGTCGTCATGAAACTTAACCCCTTTTCGAATTTTGAAGGTGTAGAGGGTGGCTGCATCATTGACTTCCCAGCTTTCGGCAAGGCAAGGTTTTAGGGTCAGGTCTTTTTGATTGAGGGTAACAAGACCTTCGTAGATTTGGTTGGTGATACGATGCCCAACTACTTCGCCTACGTTGAGAGGATAAAGTGTACGAAGGTATTCTTCTTCATTTTGTTTGAAGACTCCTCCATAGTATTTGCCCCCTTGAGCAGCTTTAAGCTCACCTGGTTTTTTATCTGATTTTTTTTCGCTTGTCGTTGTTGCTGTATCGCTATCACTGCCACCGCCACAAGCTCCAAAAAGGAGCAGGCTGCAACAAGTTATGACGAGAAATAGGTAATTGAATGTTTTCATGTAGCGTATTTGTTTGTTGATTTAGATTTAGCGTGCAGTCTTAATAAGAGCCTCTAAGGCGTGTTCTTGAATATTGAATTGTTGTTTGATACGTTGAATTTCCTGATTTAACTGGTTTTGTTTAGTCGTTTGAATGGTTCCTTTTTTACCAACGATCATTAGGTTTTTACTGGTGTGTTCATTGGAGATAAATTCGAAAATTTTAGTTTGATAGCCTTTTGTTTCCATCAATAAGGCGCGGAGTCCATCGGTAAGCATTTCGGACTGCCGTTCTTGTAAGATACCATGTTTGAGAATAAATGCGAGTTCTTGAGGTTCTTTTTTTAACTGTTTTCTAATTTGTTTGTGACAGCAAGGCGCGCAGATAATAAAGCTTGCCTTTCCCTGAATGCCTTGATAAATTGCTTGATCAGTAGCCGTGTCACAGGCGTGAAGTGCAATCAACATATCTAGCTCTTCAGATGCATAATTATCAATGGAACCTTCTACAAATTGTAAGTTATTGAAACCACAGGTCTGTGCAATGTGATTGCATTTTTCTACAAGGTCTGCACGAATTTCAATGCCTTTTATGTGAGCATCTATTTTTAGGGTATTGACTAAGTAGTCGTAGAGGGCAAAGGTAAGGTAGCCTTTGCCAGCTCCCATATCGGCAACTTTGAAAGGAGTGGAAAGTGTTTGTTCCTTTAATAAGTTGGCAATGATTTCAATGTATTTGTTGATTTGACGAAACTTGGCTTGCTTATCGTGTTTAACCTTTCCATCTTTGGTGAGAATGCCTAATTGTTGTAGGTAATTGGCCGTTTGTTTGATGGGTCTTTTTTTGGTGCGGTCATGCTCTTGAGAAGGACGTTCTGTAAAGGTTGGCTTGCTTTTGATAATCCGTACACTTCCTTTTTTAGAAATCATGGCTTGGTAGTCGTGTTGTGTTGTAAAAAGATTGGCATGAAAGAAGCTTGTTTGGAGTAATTGTTTGACCTGATTGATTCCTACTTCGTACAAGTAGTTTTTAACAGTATCATTTCTAGTGGCTCGGTAGGTAAAAGAGAGATGTGCTTGCCCCTTTATCTGCACGACTTTTATCATTATCTTTTTGAGGTCGTCTAGCTTTTGGCGCGGTTTTCCCAAGCTTAGTTTGACAAAGGTTTGTTGATTTAAACTTTGGGAGATTTGCGTAATAAAGCTGCTAATATCGGACATATTGTAGAAATAAAATTAGTTGGTCTTGATGATGTATTGGTAGGGTAGACTTGTGTCATCTACTTCGATGCCAGTATAACCTGCTTCGCTTAGTTCGTTTACGACTTGTTTGCTAGACAAGCGCAACCGTTGAGGAGGCCCCATAGGAGTCCGTTTTTTCTTATAATCGACAATCACCACTTGACCATCTGCTTGTAAGTTTTTCTGCAAACTTCGAAAATATTTTACGCGATCTTGAATGTGGTGATAGGTATTTACAATGAGAACGATGTCTGCTTCGTTGAGTTTGAGGTAAGGATCACTTTCAGAGGCATGACGTGTTTCTATTAAGCCAACATAGTTGGCTTCGGCAGTTTCGATCCGTTGTTCAATATAGTCCAAGAATTTTTGGTCAATATCTATGGCAATGACTTTAGCGGCTTTTTTAGCAAGTGGGAAGGTGAAATAACCAGAACCCGCACCAATATCTGCTACTGTTTTTCCTGTCAAGTCGCCTAATGCAGCAATCACCACTTCGGGCTTTTGCCATTTGGCGCGATTAGGATTTTCGAACTGTTTAATGAGCGTTTCGTGATCAGTTTTATGGTGTAAATGTTCATTGGCACTATGTTGCTGTCCGCTGTTTTCGCATTGAGTGAGTAGAAAGGTACAACTTGCCACCATCAGGAAAAGGAGAAGTACTTGCTTCATGAGGTTAAAATTTTCATAAAAATACAGAAATAGGTGACTTGATGACAAATAGAACCCTTTTTTTATGCGATTTTAAACGATCAGCACCAATTCGCATTCTAAATTTAGATGTGTATCCTTGAAATGAAAAAAAATAAACGATATGAAACAGTTAATCATTACTTTGCTATTGGCTTTGACCATTCAAGTAGGTTTTTCTCAAAGCAGTCAGCGAAAAGGCTTAGTAGAAAGTGCGGCTTACGAACAAATGTTACAAGGTTTGTTGTCGCGCAATGTAAAGGAGGTGAGTGCAAAAGAGGTACGCGCTATGAAACAGGTGGTTTTATTAGATGCACGAGAATGGAATGAATATGCAGTAAGTCATATTAAAGATGCTATTTGGATTGGGTATGATGATTTTGATATGCGTCGAGTCGCACACTTAGATAAAGAAACACAAATTGTCGTGTATTGTTCGGTAGGTTATCGTAGTGAGAAAATTACTGAGCAATTGACGGCGTTTGGCTATACCAATGTGGCGAATATGTATGGGAGTTTATTTGAGTGGATGAATCAAGGGTTTCCAGTATATGATGAAAAAGGAAACCGAACCAATAAAATTCACGCTTATGATGAGCATTGGGGACAGTGGGTCAATAAAGGCGTAAAGGTATATCGTTGATGAACAACTAATAAAAAAGGGGATGGCTACTAATAGTCCATCCCCTTTATACTTATGAAGGCATATACAAATTTCAAGTTAAAAAATTACTTCTCATTGTTTAGTAAAGAGGAAAGAATAAAT
>JAHDCM010000324.1 GCA_020629895.1 Bacteroidota bacterium | reverse complement strand
TTAAAAAACCTGAAAATCAATAATAACTTGAATAAAGCATTAGAAAAGAAAATTTATAAAGTTTTTACAAACGATCCCTCCTTAAAAATTACCATTACAGCAATACATAAGAAAGTGGGTGTCAAAGAACACAGCAAAGCAGATGTAACAGAAGCAGTAGTTAATTTGTGGGAAAAAGGAAAGCTCAACAAAGAGCGTGCGCGTTATTTTGTAGAGGTCGAAAAACTACCTAAAAAGGCGAAAAAAGCCAAAGCACAAAAAGAAAAACAACAATCGAAAATGATTGAAGGGGTCGTAGATATGACCAATAGCGGCTCCGCATATATTATTTCTGAACAAACCGAAAAAGATGTATTCATCCCACCAGGACGGCTAAACCGCGCCTTTGATGGAGACCGAGTACGTGTAAAAGTAAAAGGAAAACGTCGAGGACGTGTAGAAGGGGAAATTGTAGAAATCATTGAAAGATGCCAAGAACAATTCACAGGTATCCTCAAAATCTCCCGTAGAACCGCCTTTTTAATTCCTGATAAACACGATCTCAAAGTGGACATCTTTGTCCCTTACGAAAAAATTAATGGAGCCAAAGATGGCGATAAAGTACTAGTCACTATTTACGAATGGCCCAAAAACAAAAAAAGCCCCGTAGCAAGAGTAGACGAAGTACTAGGGCAACCAGGAGACAATAATGTGGAAATGCAATCTATTTTAGTAGAAAGCGGCTTCCCACTCCGTTTCCCTAAAAACGTCCTAAAGGCAGCAGAAGATGTAGTAGAAGAAATTTCCGAAGAAGAAATTGCCATTCGTCGAGACATGCGTGGTATCCCCACCTACACCATCGACCCCACTGATGCCAAAGATTTTGACGATGCCATTTCTATCCAACAACTCGACAATGGCAATTGGGAAGTAGGCATTCACATTGCCGATGTAAGTCACTATGTACAACCCAATTCTGCTCTAGATAAAGAAGCTTACAAACGCGCCACCTCCGTTTATTTAGTAGATCGCGTATTACCGATGTTCCCTGAACGCCTATCCAACAAAGTATGTTCGTTACGTCCTAATGAAGAAAAGTTATGTTTCTCAGCCATTTTTGAAATGGACGAAGAAGGTGATTTATATACCGAATGGTTTGGGCGT
This sequence comes from Bacteroidota bacterium, assembly GCA_020629895.1. Lineage (GTDB taxonomy): Bacteria > Bacteroidota > Bacteroidia > Chitinophagales > UBA2359 > JAHDHP01. The sequence goes on along the minus strand of JAHDCM010000324.1, from coordinate 3,549 downwards.
ACCGTCATCTTATCCGATAAGCGATTCACCTACTCTGAAGCACAAGAAGTACTCGACACAGGTGAAGGCCCTATGGCTGAAGAATTGCAGATTTCAAATCACATCTCCAAAAAACTACGTGCCGAACGCTTTAAAGAGGGGTCTATTAATTTCGGAAGCGAGGAGGTGCGATTTATCCTAGATGACAACGGAAAACCCGTGGATGTATATGTCAAAAAAATCATGGATTCCAACTTGCTCATTGAGGATTTTATGTTGTTAGCCAACCGTCGAGTTGCACACTATGTCAACAAGTATAATGGAGGCACTGCCAATATCCCTTTTGTAAATCGTGTACATGGCGCACCCGATATAGAGAAATTGCAAAACTTTAGCCAGTTTGCCGCTTCTTTCGGCTACGAACCTTTGAGTTTAGATACGCCCCAACAGATAACAGAGTCCTTAAACGACCTATTACGCCAAATAAAAGATAAGCCTGAACAAAATATTTTACAATCCCTAGCCATTCGCTCAATGGCGAAGGCAGCCTATTCTACCAAAAATGAAGGGCATTATGGCTTATCTTTCGAAGATTATACCCACTTTACCTCACCCATTCGTCGTTATCCTGATGTAATGGTACACCGAATTCTTGCCGATGTTTTTCAAGGCTTAGACCATGTAAACTTTAAGGTGGGAGAGTTGGAGAAAAGATGTGAACATACTTCTATCATGGAGCGAAAAGCCCTTACTGCCGAGCGTACTTCTATCAAGTATAAGCAAGTAGAGTATATGGAAGACAAGGTAGGGCAAGAGTTTGAAGGGGTTATTTCAGGAGTCGTAAAATTTGGACTTTTTGTAGAGATAAAAGCCAATAAATGCGAAGGCCTAGTGCATTTCGAACGGATGTACGATGATTCCTACGTATTCGATGAAGCCCGCCACCAAATTGTCGGGAAGAATTATGGTAAGAAATATCAATTAGGCGATGAAGTAAAAATTCGGGTAGTAGGTACCGACTTGGCGAAGCGCACCATTGACTATGAATTAGTCTAACACCGTACTCATATTGATTTTCTCATTCTTTTTTGTATATTCGCGTGCTTATCTTATATACAGAAGTAGCTGGTCAAAAATTTTCTACAAAAAACGAGCGTATTACGCTGAATTAATGCCCCTCCTCGGAGGGGTTGGGGGCGGGTTGATACTGCCCCAAATATGGAATAATTTCTGTCCAAATACTTATCACTAGTGCAACATTGCATATTTTTGCTTTGCACGACACTCTTTTCAATTTTTTAACGTAGAAAACAGATAACATGGGACGTAAAAGAGGAAAGTTCTTCAACATGGTTTTAGAAACCATTGGAGAAGTACAAAAAAGAAATCAAGAAGATCCTAATGAGCCAACTGCTGCTGCAAATGTATTTGACATCATTCGCGAAAAAGTAGTAGAAGCTCGTAAACAAAACGGAGCCGTTCATGCAGAAAAGCGTGGAGAAATGGCAAAGAACATCTTTGATATGTTGATGGACAAAGTAGATGAAGCTAAACAACAAAATGAAGATGATCCAAATGTAGAAAATGCGCCAGGAGTGATCTTTGATGTGATTAAAGAACAAATCCAAAAAGCGCAAAAGAAAACTGATAATAAGAGCTTACGCGATGTTGTAGAAGAGTACAATATCGACATGAATGGCGTAGATAAAGATATAGTGAAAAGACTTCGGGTAGAGTATTTGAAGGAACGCAAAGCATTACGTCAAAAATATGCCATGGCCTTAGCTAAACTATCAGATGATGCAACAGGAAGAAGACAAAGCCAATCGGTGAAGTCTACTACTAGTAAGTCAACTTCTAATAAATCTAATAGAAGTTCGGGAGGAAGAACTAGAGTAAAAAGCAGTAAGAGTAGAAAGTAATAAGTTATTTAGTAAAGATGAAAAAATAAATTGATCAAATATTGCTAGACTCTTTGCTAACAAGACGAGGCGAAAAACGTAGGCATACTTCCTCTAGCAAGCCAACAGATGCGAGGCTTTTCAACGTAGTATTGTTAGCAAAGAGACAGCTAGATTGGGCAATTTATTCTTTCCTCTTTACTTAATTATCATTCCTAAAATGATTACCAAAAAATGGCAGTGGGAAACCACTGCCTTTTTTGTTTGGATAGGTTCTTGCAGATGGTTTCATTATACCAAAACCATCTATCATGCGTCAAGTATTTTATTTGATTCTTCTTCTAGCAATTAGTTGGTGTACTTGCCTCAGTAGTTGCCAAGAAAATGGGAAGGCCAGTCCAAAGAAAAAAGCAACCCAAAATAAGGCAACTAACAATGCCACAGCTACCTATGACAATACCCTTCAAACACTAGGAGCAGGTTATTATAGAGGAGTCATTACCGCAGGAACCTACAAAGTCAATTTTGAAGTAGATATTTTCAAAAATCGTAAAAACCGATTGGTTGGAGCCTATTTCAGCGATGACCAACAAGCATTTAGTTGGCCAATCATCACGGTGCGAGTAGATTCCAATATTTTGCAGTTCGACTTGCCTACCGACGTGCGTCCCATGCACTTTTTTGGAACCTTAGAGAATGACACTATCAAAGGAAAAACATGGGTGATTGGCGATGAGAGACAATACGCCCGTTTTCAACTTTGGAAATACCCCAAACCCAAGTATAAGGAGTTTTATACGTGGGAAGAGGTGAAGGTAGAAAATGGGGAGGTAACGATTGCAGGAACACTAAGAAGGCCTGCTAATACAGATGCTCCTTGCCCCGCCATCGTATTTATGCCAACCGAAGGAGAAGACCGAAATGACCATGCTTATTTTGCCGACTACTTTGCCAAACAAGGATTTGTAACCTTTCACTACGACAAACGCGGCACAGGTAGGTCAACAGGTGACTGGCGGAAGGTAAACCACGAAACACTCGCAACAGATGATTTGAAAGTAATAGAAATGGTGATGGGCGTAAATATTGTAGACCCTGAACGAGTAGGAGTATTTGCTAAAGGTTTAGGCAGTGCGCGATTACCTTTGGTGATGCACAAAAATGAGGAAATTGCCTTTGGAGTAGGAGTCTCTACTCCTGGATATAGTTTACTAGAAACCGAGTTTCAGTTTAAACAAAAAGTAATTAAAGATAATATATCTGATCCTAAAGAAGTCGTCGATGCCTTTGCTTTTTTACGTATGCAATACGATTATGCCATCAGTGGTAAAAACTGGGATGAACTTAAAAAATTAGCCGATGCATCTCGAAATGCCTCCTGGTATTCGATGATTCAACTACCCAACGACCCCAACCACTGGGTATTTGATATGATCAGAAAACAATTAGATTTTAATTCCATCGAATATTGGAAACAAATACGCCAACCCATTTTACTGATACAAGGACAATACGATGATTATATCCAGCCAGAAGCCTTTGACGAAATTTCCAAAGCATTGGCAGAGGCAGATAACCAAATGTTCTTAAAGTCGGTTATTGCCCGTGCCGATCATGCTATGTGGAATGTATATGACGACCTTCCGCTTTTTATGGTCGGACAAGCCTC
>JAHDCM010000323.1 GCA_020629895.1 Bacteroidota bacterium | reverse complement strand
TCATTGTTTACCGCGTGAGGGATAGTAGCGGTAGCTTGGCGAAACAGAAGCGTAGTGAAGCGATGCCTAGCAGGGCTGACAGCGGAAGACACTGCTAGGTATGTCGCTGAACCCGCTTGTGTGAGACAACTACAAGTGAATAGCCCGACGTGTATAAAAAAAAGCGCAGTAACCGTAAAACGGTTATTGCGCTTTTTTTTATACACGGCACGCCCCAATACTACTCCTTTTTATTGTTTAGGGCTTGGGTCTAGCCCGTATTTTTTCATGAATTTACGATATAATTGTTTTTGTTTGTTATCGGTGTTCATGAGTCTACCTTGAATATAAGCCATTTCGATATTGCTGGTTCGCATATCTAATAGGTCGCCTTCAGAGATGATAAGGGTGGCATCTTTGCCTGCTTCGAGGGTGCCAACTTGCTTGTCGATTCCTAGAATGCGTGCGGCATTGCTGGTGATACTTGCGAGTGCTTCTTCGGCGGTAAGTCCGTAAGCGGCGGCGGTTCCTGCTTCGAAGGCAAGGTTTCGTTGATCCCAAAAACCATCCCAACCAGCCCCTACTGAAATGCAGTAAAGAACGCCTGCATCTTGTAGCATTTTGGGCATTTTGAAAGGTAGATCAATATCATCGTCGGCATATCGTGGAAGGTTGTGCGTTTTGTTGAGAACGACTGCCACGTTATTTTCACGTAATAGATCGGTAACCATCCATGCGTCTCTGGCTCCTACAATGGCTAATTGGATGTCGTATTGTTTTAGAAAATTGACGGCTGCAATGATTTCTTTGGCACTATTGGCGCGAACAAATAATTTTTTGGAGTTGTCGAAAAGCCCACACATAGCTGCCAATTTGAGATTGGTGGTGCTAGGAGCATCGTTATTGCAGTAGGCGATAGCTTGGGTGAATAATTCTCGAATTTCGTCGAGTGCTTTGTCGTAGTTTTTGTTTTTTTCGACCCCTCCAGGTTCTGCCCACCATCCTTTGAAGGTGTACATTGCTGGCCAACTAAGGTAAATGCCGTCATCGGCTTTATAGGTAGCGTCTTCGTAGTTCCAAGCGTCGAGATTTACGATAGAGGATTGTCCAGAAATGCGTCCTCCTTGTGGTACGACTTGTGCTAGGAGTACTCCGTTGGAACGTACGGTAGGGGTGACTTTTGAGTCGGTATTGTAGGCGATAATACTTCGAATATTGGGATTTAGTTGTCCTACTTCTTGGTAGTCGCGGGTGGCCCGTACTGCTCCTATTTCGGAAAGTCCGAGTGTTGTATTAACGGCAATTAAGCCAGGATAAACGTGCTTGCCTTTGATATTGATTACATTGCCTGCTTTGGGTGGCACCGTAGAGGTACTAATGTTTTTGATTTTACCATCTTCGAGGGTAATGAGGCTGTTTTTAATTACTTTGCCATTCCCTATATGGGCGGTGCCTCCGTATAAAATGGTGCTTCCTTCTGGTGCGGCTCCAGGTACAGGTACGTAAGCGTCTTGAGCTTGGCTAGTGCCTATGAGCAGGAAGGAGAGGAGAATATATAGGATTGTTTTTTTCATGGTCTTCTTTTGTGCGACGTGCGATATACGACGTGCGATTTTATGATCTATTTTTGCACAGAAAGGATTGGTTTTATTCGCCAATGGTGTCACAGTGGTAGTGGCGTGCTTTCTTTGGCATTGGTTTTTGAGTATCTCCTCCTCCTTGCTTAATGTTTAACATTTTTTGGATGAGACGGTTACGTTCTGTGTTGATTTCTTTGCGAAGTGCTGCATCTTGTTGTACATCAAAATAGCAGATACCATCTACATAGGTTTGTTCTGCTTTGGCATAGATAGAAAGCGGATTATCTGACCATAGTACAACATCTGCTTGTTTTCCTACTTTGATGCTTCCGACGTATTCGTCTAGGTGGAGCATTTTGGCGGGATTGAGGGTGACAAATTTCCAGGCTTCTTCTTCTGAGAGTCCGCCATATTTGACTGCTTTGGCAGCTTCTTGATTGAGTCGTCGTCCCATTTCGGCATCGTCGGAGTTGAAGCTGGTAAGGACGCCCATTTGTTGCATGATTGCTCCATTGTGTGGGATGGCGTCGATTACTTCGTACTTGTATGCCCACCAATCGGAGAAGGTAGAACCTGCGACCCCATGTTTTTCCATTTTATCGGCAATTTTATAGCCTTCTAGGATGTGGGTAAAGGTGTTGATATTGAATCCAAATTGTTCGGCCACGCGCATGAGCATGGTGATTTCTGATTGGACATACGAGTGACAAGTAATAAAACGCTCTTTGTTGAGGATTTGTAGGAGTGTTTCTAGTTCTAGGTCTTTACGAAATGGTTTACCGTCTTTATTATTTCTTTTGGATTTCTCGTATTCTCTAGCACGTGTAAAGTGATCGATATATACTTGTTCTACTCCCATACGTGTTTGAGGGAATCTGACGGTGTTGTTATCGCCCCAGTTACTTTGTTTGACATTTTCTCCTAGTGCAAATTTGATGAATGGTGCTGCTTCAGCGAATTTCATTTCTTCGGGAATGTGTCCCCAACGGAACTTGATAATTGCTGATTGTCCACCTATTGGGTTGGCAGACCCGTGAAGGAGTTGGGCGGTAGTAACGCCTCCTGCTAGTTGTCGATAGATGTTAATATCTTCGGAATTGACTACATCGGCAATGCTTACTTCGGCAGAGCTGGCCTGTGTACCTTCATTGACTCCTCGGCTGATAGCAATATGTGAATGTTCGTCGATAATGCCCGTAGTTAGGTGTTTTCCTCTTGCATCGACTACTTTAATACCATCGCCTGTTGCTAAATCTTCTCCTATGGCTTTAATTTTGCCATTTTCGATAAGTACATCTGTTTCTTTGAGTATCCCATCTTCTTCATTAGTCCAAACAGTTGCATTTTGAAAAAGAACGGCTTCTGCTTTGGGTTGTTCTTTCCATCCGTATGGTAGGAAAGGGTAAGTAATAGCTCCTACTTGTTCTTTTTCGGGCTTTTTATCGTTTGTTTTGTCTTTTTTGTCTTCCTTCTCTTTATCGCCCTCTTCTTTTTTCTTTTGGACTTCCCCTTTATAGTTAGCTGTCCAGTCGATCCATTCTCCATTGGCGATTTGTCCACGTCCTTCCCATTTTTTATGATCTTTGTTCATCCATCCACTAAGTCTAACAAAGCCGTCTGATAATTTTGTTTTTAGTAGACTATCTTTGGCGGTATTGAAATGGAGCGAAATGGCTTTTTCGGCAGCATGTAGATTGACCTTTACTTTAGTAGAGTCATTGATACGGATGGCTGCTTTTTGTTTTCCAGGTTTTCCTTCTATTTCAAGATCATGGGTGTGTTTTCCGATTTGGAGTTGATAAGTTCCCGCTAAATCGGTGGTTTCCATTTTCTTTAGCTCATATTTTTGTCCACGCACCCAATTTTGGAAGACCTTACAATCTTCGGTAAATAAAGAATCGGAGGTAATGAGAAAGTTGGCTACTTTTCCTTTTTCGAGGCTTCCTACATGATCATAACTATTGATTAGTTGGGCGGGTGTATAGGTAAGTGCTTTGAGTGCTGCTTCATGGCTAAGTCCTTCTTTGATTGCCTTTTGTAGATTAGCTGCAAAAGATTTCATTTCTTTGAGATCGGCAGGGGTGAGTGCGAAGTTGATGCCTGTTTGTACTAGTTTTGCAGGATTACTAGGAGCTAATTCCCAGTGTTTCATATCTGCCAGACTTACATTTAGGGCATCGAGTGGATCTTCGACATCGTAGGCTTTAGGAAACTTGAGTGGTACAATAAGTGAGGCGTTGGTTGCTTTGATTGCCTCAAGTCGTTTATACTCTTGTCCATTTGCTTTGATGATATATTGCACATTAAACTCATCGCCTAATTTATCGGCACGAAGGATGGTAAGCAAGTCGCGTACTTCCATGATTTGTGGAAGATCGGCAAGTTGGTTCCAGCTATCTAGTGAGATGTTGTATTCTTCGGTATATTTGGCTGCTTGGTACCATTGGGCATCATAGAAAGTTTGTTTCATAAGCGCGATACTACCCATTAAAGAGCTAGGATAGTCTTGTCCTGAGTTTCCTTTTCGAAACGAATAGTGCGCACTGGCTTTGTCTTTTAGAATAACTTCGTGGTCTTTTCCGCCTCCTAGTAAGGCGAGTACTCCAGAGCCTCTTGCGATTCCATCTTTTTGGTGAGATAATACCGTTCCAAAGCCAAGTTCTCGATAAGCCTTTGCTTTTTCTTCATTGGAAGAAAATTGTTCGTAGGCATTGTATTCAGGGTGAATGGCTTCATTCCAGTTGTAAGCTCCTTTTTTCTTGGAAATGAATTGGGGAGGGTCTGTCCATTTTTTGTCGGACTTTTTAGGTTCGGGCAGCCCATAGTTACTATAGATGTCGATAAAGGAAGGATAAATATATTTTCCTTTTAGGTCTACTTCAATGGTTCCTGTTGGAATTGAGACATTTTTCCCAATGGCTTCTACTCGTCCATTTTGGATCAGTAGGGTGGCATTTTCGATTTTTTGGTTGTACTGGGTAAAAATAGTAGCATTGGTAAAAGCATAGCTATTTTCACGTTCATCGTGTACACCATTGGTGGGAAAGCTTTGCTGTGCAAATAGCATGTTTACACTTATACAAAGCAAGATTAGAAGAAAGATGGTTTTTTTCATACGTACAATGTTATAATTGGCACTAAAAATACGAAAAAAAGGCGAAAATATTTTTGAATTA
>JAHDCM010000322.1 GCA_020629895.1 Bacteroidota bacterium | reverse complement strand
TCATAGAAAACATATTCGGCTATATTGCCTAGCAGTGTCTTCCTTCGTCAGCCCTACTAGGCAAAGCCTCATCATGTTTCTATTTCGGCAAGCTACCGCTTCTATCCCTTGCGCGACGTTCAATCGTAAGACGTTTTACAAAATGTCTCTACATACATTGTGATTTGTTTTTCGTCGGACGTTAATCGTCAATCGTTCAATCGTAAGACGTTTTACAAAACGTCTCTACATACATTGTGATTTGTTTTTCGTCGGACGTTAATCGTTAATCGTTTATCACCCATGCGTATCCCTTTATTTTTTGTTGGAATCGTTGCTATTCTCTTATTTGCCGCTTGCTTTCCTGAAGAGCCAAGTACTACCACAGGCGAACGATACCTCACCCCTGTATTTAGTGGCTATAAGGTAACTAAGGAGGTGGTTTATGGACGTAATGCTCCCTTAGATGGCAATATGCAAGACTTGAAAATGGATATTTACGAACCTACTGGTGACTCTCTAACACAACGCCCTGTGTTTATAATTGCACATGGAGGTTTTTTTATGGGAGGTGATAAAGATGACTTTCGACAAGCTTGTATTGATCTTGCCAAATTGGGTTTTGTGGCTGTTACCATTGAGTATCGCTTGTGGGGCGGCGGCTTACCGATTGATACCCATCAATTGGCGAGTATTGCCTTTCGAGGGACTGCTGATATGAAAGCGGCAGTGCGTTTTTTGAGAAAAGATGCAGCTACTAACAATGACTATCAGATTAATCCGAATCGGATTATAGTAGGTGGATTTTCGGCAGGGGCTACAATGGCTTTACTAACGGCTTATGCGGATTTGGACGACCCATTTTTTCCCTATATCAAAGATACCATACGGGCAAATGGAGGAATTACAGGCAATAGTGGAAATGCAGGGTATTCGTCGGAGGTGATGCTGGCAGTGAATTTGGCGGGCAGTATTTATGATGAACGGATTATTAATAATGGGGAACCGCCTTTATTTAGCCACCACGGAGATGCGGACCCTGTGGCTCCTTATGAAGCGGGTTATATTACTTACTCGAATGGTACGCAAAGTGAATTGCCCGTGGTGGGAGCTGCCCGCCTACATGAGCGTTTGGATGATTTGGGCATCGCTAATCGTCTTTACACGCTCGAAAATGGAGGACATGCGGGCAGCTTGGATGATAAGGCAGCAGAAGCATTATTTGATTTTATTTATCCGTATGTGGTGGACTGAGTAGCTGTTTTTTATGGTCAAAAATCGCTTAATCGTTCCATTACTTTTGTTATTACCCCTTCTTTAGTTTGTATTTCACAAAGGTATAAGCCATTTGGTAATGCGAGGGGATTCCATACTCGTTGATGTTTGCCTGCTATTTGTGTTTCTTTAGTGGCTAGTATATCAACTATTTGTCCATTGGTATTATAAATAGTGATAGACACTTCCATTTGTTCGGGTAGGTGATATACCAGAGATACTTCCTCCCCAAAAGGATTGGGATATACTTGTGCCTCTAGTTGGGCAATGTCCTCATTTGATACGGCTGCTTGTTTTCCACTTCCCACTTCACAATCGCCATTATAGGCATGAAATTTACGGACGGTGGCAATCGCATAGAAGGCGTCTGTCAGTAAAATGGAGGTACCTGCCTGATAGGTAATAGCAGCTCCTGAACGGACTAAATTTTCTGCTTCGATAGTATTAGCGGCTTGGTATTTAATGGCATTGTTTAAGTAGCAACAATCATCATCTCCCAGTTGAATATCTGCTACACAATCATAGACCTCTTCATCCAGTCCAACATAAGCTCCTGCTGTTGCGCCACTGGTTTCTAGCATTTCCTTACATTCTATTTTGGTGGTACAAGCATTTCCATAGGAGAGACAAATATTATAGCCTATATAATCATTCGCTAAGGGAACTGTTATTATCTCGTGTAGGTCTTCCCATTGTGGATCAATAGAAAGTTCGATATATTCATCGCCATCAAAGATTTCCCATTCTATACTTACATTTCCTCCACATCCAAAGACCGCATAATTAGGCACAATAGATAAAACGTTGGTTTCGACATCAAAGTCAAAAGCAAAATGTGCATCTGGTTCCTCAGCAGCAAATATACTCGCTGCTGGCATACCTGCCCCTAATGTATCACTTGTTGGGGAGGCATAAACCCAATATTCGTCAGCATCTGTAAATACATAACTCCAAGAAGGGAAGTCATTGCTAGGAGGAGCTTGTTCGGTCATGTAATTGACTCCCCAATAGTAATTGTCCCAGTCACTAGGAGCCATAAAAGAGAGGGTATCACCTGTACAAATGTTATGTGGATTACTGGCATAAGCAAGGTCGATATATGAACGCGGTGCGCCTTGATAGACGATGTGGTATAGTTTAGTTTCAACACATCCTGTTTGGGTATTGGTGCTTTTGAGGGTGTAGGTTCGATTGGCTACACGCGGATCATAATAAAATTCGATTTCCCCTCTATTCACTTGTCTTGCCATTGTATGGGGGTACCATTCGTGTTGAAAATGAGTGGCTCGACCAACTTCAATACTTATTGCTTCATTAATTACTATGTGCATCGGATCAAGCGGAGGAGTTGTGGCATTGGTCATTTCACAAATATCTTTTGGGGGGATTGGGATTGAAGAACCTGGCGTTTCCTCAAACGTTACTTGATAGTCTTCCATCTCTCCAAAGGGGAATGCAGCACAGGGATCGGTATCTATTACATGATTGGTTTGAAATTGCACGCGCATATTATAAGTTCCTTCAAGGTTAGCATCAAAATTGGGAAATGAAAGATATGCTCGATGTGCTTCTCCTCCTGTTGCCCCTTCTACTACTTCCTGATAAATCAACTCCCCTACATCTTCATAGTCTGTATCTTGGTTCCAGTCTACCCAAATACGCCACAAAGCAGTGTCTGTATCATGTTGGGCTGTTAGACTAATTAAATTGTAGGCGTTGGTATATAAGGTGGCGTTTTTATAACGAAAATCCTGAAATCCACTAGGGTAATAGGTGCTATTATTCGTCAAGTTGCGTCCTATTTTCACATTGGAAATGTAGGCATCTTCAGCAGCTACTATTTCTGGGACGCAATATTCATACATATCTGGTAACAAATCGCAAGTGCTGGCTTGTTCGCATTGCTCCTCCTCAACAGGAATCATGGGGCCATCTACCACAAAACTCTCCTCCGAAAAATTACTTATAATACCACAGGGATGTGTTGCACTTTCATGTAGTTTGCGTTCCATAGCTAGTAGATTATTGGCACTCATTACTTCAGATTGCGGCATAACAGCCGAATTCATAAAATCATTTCGGTCAATGACATGTGCTAGGCCCATCATGTGTCCAATTTCATGTAGCGCGACTAATACTAAAGAAGGATAAATAATTGTTTGGTTCAAATCTGGTAAGCCATAGGTCCAATTTATGTTTGAACTAATCTGCACATTTCCATTATAAGGCATATAATAGGCGGGGCATCCATTGTCTTCTCGGACAGGATAATAATTAACGGTTGCTCTTGCCCCTTCTCCAAATGGTAACCTATCGCTCCATTGTACTTTCCAGGTGTGTAAAAAATACGGGATATTTTCTTGATAAGTGCGACAATGCGTTGCCTGAATATTGGCTCCTGTATGGCATCGCCATAAGGCAATTGCTTCATCAAAAGCTTCTACTGCTTGTTCATTTTTTTTAAACTCTTTATCATAGGCGAAGGTATAGCCTCCAAAACTATTGGCATTTGCTAGTAATACGGGTTTGTCTAATACCTCACTAAAAGCGTATCCAATGGTTAACACTTCTTCTGAAGCCACTCCATTTACAACAACCCTTCCTGTTCCAGCACAGGTATATCTTTGACGATCACAGGGTACAATGATTTTAATTTCGTTGTTGCTCCATGATATAAGGTCTTTTTCTTTTACCTCTATTCTACTACGCGGTGCATCTGCGCTGCTCAAAGAGACGGTTCCTATTTCTGTTCCAAATGTACCCAAAATCGTTAGGGTGTCATTTACTCCTGCATTTAAGTTGGTTGGAGAAAAAGATGCTATTTCTACATTGTTAAATGCATTCGTAGTAATCTCTGTATCTGGTACTTTGAACTGGTAGTCTTCGCCATTTACCTGTCGAATGGGTTGTTTGGTAATGTCTTGAATACGGGTAAATAATTGCTGTTCGGTTTCTTTATGAATGTCTTGCCCATCTTCATAAGTGTGATTTTGTGCGCGTACGGCCCCTGCTTGCACTCCATATAAATCATATATTACTCCCCTACTTTTGCTTGGTGCAACTATTTTCGCTTGCTCTAGGAAGAATAAATAGGTGGCTTGCTTGCTGAGTGCGGCACTGGGTGATACAACTTGTATGGTGTCATTTATTTCGCCTCCATAAGTAATCACTGTTATTTCTTTTGCAGTCGTCTCCCCTTTTAGGTAGGCTGCTACTTGTATTTTATGATGGGTTAAAATTTGTGTGTGGGTATGATCCCAAGTTGTTGTTTGTTCTATCACTTTTCCTTTGAGGATCGTAGTAGCTCCGCTTGCTCTTGTTTCGAGGTTTAGATCGAGGTGGTGGACACATTGCGCGTGGCTATTTGTTTGTATGCTGATTAGTAATAATGCAGCAATCAGTTTGCTTAACAGATAATTATATTTTTTCATGATTTTATTTTTAATGACATGCAATGAAATTTCCGCTGCGTGAGGGATAGTAGTGGTAGCTTGCCGAAATGG
>JAHDCM010000321.1 GCA_020629895.1 Bacteroidota bacterium | reverse complement strand
AATCCTAACTATAAAAGCATTGTTTAGAAATAAGTAAAGATGAAAAAATCCAATCTACACGTTTTGTACAAATTTGTTAAAGATTCCTTAAAATAGCCATAATATCCAGTTTATAAACAGTTATTACATTTGTAGTCAAAACCCTATCAGATTATCGCACAATCTATTTTTTGGCTATTTGAATATATATGTTAAGAAAACGTACTGCCACAGCGCAAAAACTATTATATACCTCCAATTCTCCTAATCAGGGCATTCTATCCCAATGGATCAAACATGGAAGTACCATTATAAATGGGCTTTGTAATAGCTATCAATGCCACAAGGTCGTTGTCTATTTAGTAGATTTAGAAGCATCTCCATCCTTTGAGCAAACACAAAAAATAATTGCCCTTGACTTTATTTACCCTGCTGCACTAAAAGCACATTCCCGATCAGAGTTGGCAAAAGTCGCCAAAGCCCTAGCCAAGAATTTATACTATGATTCTCCTCAACAGGAGCTTATACAAGAAATACACATCTCTTTTATCATCAAATCACTTACTTTCGCGCTTGGCGAAAAAGCACAAATTGGAAAATCGGAATGGGAAGAATACTTTGTCTACCCCGAAGAAAAATTACAAGCTGCATTAGCATAAAAAGTTTTATAAAAAATTAGCATCTTTGCACCTATGCAAAAGATACTAATAGCCAATAGAGGCGAAATTGCCTTACGTATTATGCGTTCTCTAAAAGAAATGGGGATTCAAACAGTAGCCATTTACTCAGAAGCAGACCGCAACTCCCCTCATATCCAGTATGCAGACGAAGCCATCTGTGTGGGTCCTCCCGCTTCTTCCGAATCTTACCTCCGAGGAGCCTATATCATTGAACAAGCCAAAAAATTGCAGGTTGATGGGATTCACCCTGGTTTTGGGTTCCTCGCCGAAAATGCCACATTTGCCCAACAAGTTACAGCTGCTGGCATTACGTTTATAGGCCCCGACCCTTATGCCATTGAGGTAATGGGAAGTAAATTAGCCGCAAAGGAAGCCGTAGCAACATACAACATCCCAATGGTGCCAGGTACCGATCGTGCCTTGACCGATTCTGAAGAAGCCATTGCTATTGCCAAAACAATCGGATTTCCTATTTTAATTAAAGCCTCTGCTGGTGGTGGTGGAAAAGGAATGCGTATTGTAGAACACGAAGAAGAACTTGCCTCACAAATGCAACGTGCCATTAGTGAGGCCCAAGCTGCCTTTGGTGACGGTTCTGTATTTATCGAAAAGTATATCGCTTCCCCTCGGCATATCGAAATACAAATACTAGCCGATAAACATGGAAATGTCGTTCATTTATTTGAAAGAGAATGCTCCATTCAACGACGACATCAAAAAGTGATTGAAGAAGCTCCTTCAGCCGTTTTAACACCTGAACTACGTGCTAAAATGGGGCAAAGTGCGGTAGATGTGGCCAAAGCTTGTGATTATGTTGGTGCTGGTACTGTTGAGTTTTTGATTGATGATGCTTTAAATTATTACTTTCTCGAAATGAATACCCGCTTGCAGGTAGAGCATCCTGTCACAGAGATGATTACGGGTATTGATTTGGTAAAAGAACAGGTAAAAGTAGCCCGCGGCGAAACACTTTCTTTTAAACAAGACGACTTAACCATTAATGGGCATGCCCTCGAATTGCGGGTATATGCCGAAGATCCTGCCAATAATTTCTTACCTGACATTGGAAATCTACAAAGCTACCAACGCCCACAGGGGCCGGGTATCCGTGTAGATGATGGCTTTGAAGAAGGCATGGATATTCCTATTTATTATGACCCCATGATTGCGAAACTGGTGACCTATGCCGCTACTCGTGAAGAGGCTATCGCGAAAATGTTACGCGCCATTGAAGAATATAATATAACAGGTATTCAAACGACGTTGGAATTTGGGCGGTATGTACTAGAACATGAAGCCTTTGTATCTGGAAAATTTGACACCCACTTTGTGAAGAAGCATTTTGACCCCGCCCAATTGTACGAGGAAAATGAAGAGGAAGCGACTGTCGCTGCGTTGGTAGCAGCACAGTACTTGCAAAAGTTAAAAATGCAAAATAGTAGTGGAAACGATAATCTTTTTGAGAAACAGCGTGTTAGTAAATGGAAATTAAATCGGCGGTAAGCAACTATATAACTTGTAGTATCCGATTTTTACAGCATTTACATTATGAAGAAATCACTCCCTAAACTGCCTCTCAACTTAGTTTGGTTATTCAAAATGGCCTGGCGAGACAGTCGTCGAAACAGAGGGCGTTTGTTATTGTTTTTAACAGCTATTACATTAGGAATTGCAGCCCTTGTCGCCATCCAATCATTCAATGATAGCCTAAAACAGGACATTGATCGCCAATCACAAGGCTTATTAGGGGCTGATCTAGCTATTGAGAGTCGAAGCACTCTCTCTCCTCCAATCCAACAATACATCGATTCTATTGCAGTAGAACAAGCATCGGAAAGTGCTTTTGCTTCGATGATTTTATTACCTCGAACAGGAGATAGTCGTTTGGTACAAGTACGTGCGTTGAAAGGGAATTTTCCCTTTTATGGGGCAATAAAAACAGAACCTACCGAAGCAGTACAAAATTACCGAAAACGAGCAGGGGCTTTATTAGACAAAACCTTAATGAAGCAATTTAAGGTGCAGGTGGGCGACTCGGTAAAAGTAGGGACTTCGATGTTTGTGGTAGAAGGAGCTTTGGTGAGTGCGCCTGGTCAAACGGGAATTACCGCTTCTGTTGCCCCTGCGGTTTATGTATCTGATGAATATTTAGATAAAGCGGCCCTTATTCAAAAAGGAAGCCGTATTGAGTATAGTTATTACCTAAAATTCAAAGAAGGGATGCCTGCTAGTCAGTTGGCTAGTATAGAGGCGCGTTTGGAGCAGGAACGCCTACGTTATGAAACGGTTGAATCACGCAAACAGGCTATTGGGCGTGCTTTCGACTTTTTCGACCGTTTTTTATACCTTGTTGCTTTTGTCGCGCTTTTATTAGGATGTATAGGTGTAGCGAGTGCCGTATATATCTACTTAAAAAATAAGCTCCGCACCATTGCGGTACTACGATGTGTGGGTGCGCGTAGCACTCAGGTATTTATCATCTACTTGATTCAGGTTGTCACCATGGGCTTTTTAGGTTCGGTAATTGGTGCTATTTTAGGCAGTGCCATACAAACCTTACTCCCACAAGTCTTACAAGATTTCCTCCCCTTTGAAATTAGTTTAAGTGTTTCTTGGCCAGCTATTTTTTCGGGCATATTGATTGGTACAGGTATGTCCTTACTATTTGCCCTTGCTCCTCTACTTTCCTTGCGTAAAATATCTCCACTGCGTACCATTCGCGTAGCAGAAGATGTACACCAAAAAGATCGTGATCCTTTAAAATGGCTGGTATGGTTACTAATTGCTGCAAGTATCTTTGGTTTTGTATTTTGGCAATTAGGCGACCTATTACAAGCCGTTATTTTTAGTTTGGGAATTGGCATTGCTTTTTTATTACTCGTAGCCGTTGCCGCCATAGTGATGTGGCTCACCAAACGATTTTTCCCGACTGGTTGGAGCTATGTATGGCGACAAAGTATTGCCAACCTTTATCGCCCAAATAATCAAACCCGCACCTTAATCGTGTCTATTGGCTTGGGTACCGCCTTACTCACTACCTTATTTTTTATCCAAAATTTGTTATTAGATCGGGTTAATTTAGCGGGTGGGCAGGACTTACCCAATATGATTTTATTTGATATTCAGAGTAGTCAGAAAGAAGGTGTAAAGCAACTCTTTGAAGCGGAAGAATTACCCATATTACAAGAAGCTCCTATTGTTACGATGCGCTTGGCAGAACTCAATGGGCAAACGATTCAGGATATTGATTTTGAACCTGAAGATATAGCCTTTGAAAATGAGGGGCCAGCAGATGAGGTAAACAATAGAGATAATCGCAGAAATCGTCGTACTTTGAGTCGAGAATATCGCATCTCTTTTCGCGATTATTTGGTGGATACGGAAGAAATCATTGAGGGAGAGTGGTTTCCGCGTGTCGAATCGCCAGATGATACCATTTATATTTCGGTAGCAGAAAGATTCACGAAGATGACGGGCTTGAAAATGGGCGATGAATTGACGTTTAATGTACAAGGTGCTTTGATTAAAACAGTGGTAGGTAGTATTCGAAAAGTAGATTGGGCGCGCTTGCAGAGTAACTTTTTTGTCTTGTTTCCCGCAGGCGTTTTAGAAGAAGCTCCACAGTTTCATATCTTAGTAACGCGTAGTCCTAGCAAGGAGGTGACGGCTCGTTTTCAACAACAATTAGTGCTAGATTATCCGAATGTTTCGGCAGTTGATTTGGATTTAATTTTAAGTACCGTAGAAGATGTCTTATCGAAGGTGTCTTTTGTGATTCAGTTTATGGCTTTATTTAGCATCTTAACAGGTTTGATGGTGCTAATTGGTTCCGTGATTTTGAGCAAATTTCAACGGGTAAAAGAAAGTGTTTTATTACGCACTTTAGGTGCGCAAAGTGGACAGATTTTAAAGATCAACGCGCTTGAATATTTTTTACTTGGTAGCTTGGCATCTTTAACAGGTATTTTGCTTGCTTTGGTAGGGAGTTATCTATTGGCTCGATTTAGTTTTAAGATTTCTTTTGTGCCAGAAATTTTACCAATTATCACCATTTATGTCATTATTACTTCGTTGACCGTTATTATTGGCTTGTTAAATAGTCGGGAAGTGGTGAGCCAATCGCCTTTGGCAGTGTTGAGAGGACAAT
>JAHDCM010000320.1 GCA_020629895.1 Bacteroidota bacterium | reverse complement strand
AATCTCGGCTCCCTCCAATGTCATATATCGTTTCAACAAATTAGCAGTCATACACGAATGAATAGGAAGTAGATGTGCAATTTGTCCGACTTTAAAAGAATGAATTTTTGAGCTAGGCACATGGAGCGTACCATGTTCCTGAGACAGCTTCTTAACGTAAATGTCTTCTTGGATTGTTCCCCATTGCTGTCCCTTTAAGTCGATGAGTTTTCCATAATGTTTTAAGCCATTTGCCTCTATCAAAAAATCTTTGGAAAAGTGAACGCCTCCGCCATAAATAATGACCTCTTCGCGGGATGGGTGAATGGCGACAATGGGGCAGGCGAGGGCAACTGCAATTTGTTCGGTATTACACGAACCAATGGCGCGTTGCGTGAGATCATAAAATACAAAATTGCCAGGCCGAATTTCGGTAGCAGGTTCAAAATGGTCAGCAATGCTACAAGTAGGCGTATCACCAACCGAGTATTGTAAATGTGGATAGTGTTGTTGTAATTGTCGTAGATTAGACATACTACTTTGATGGGTCGCGATAATTTCGCTTCTACTTCTGGCCTGATAGCTGTGTCCTGCATGTGCAAGAAATCCTTGTAGGTGAAGGGATGGATATGATTTAGCTTGTTCAATAACTTGTTGAATGAGTGGGAGATTATCAAATGCGATACCTGTGCGGTGATAACCTGTATCTATTTTGAGCCATATTTGAAGGGGAGCAGTTGCGTTTGCTGCTAGAAATTGAAGGCTTTCCGGCGATTCAATGACGAGGTTTAGTGTTATTTGGGCTGCTAATTCATTGATGGTACTGATTTCGCGTATATTGACAGGAAAAGCGACGGTAATGTCCTTCCAGTCATCTTGGGCAAAATAGCTTGCCATAGTGAGTGAAGAGACGGTGATTTTCTCTATGCCTTTTTCTCGAAACCATCTACCAATGATGTGTGATTGATGGGTTTTGAAATGAGGCCGAAGTTCAACGCCTGCTGTTTGGGCTTTTTGAACCATTGTGGCAATATTTTTCTGGCAGGTATGCGTGTTAAGCATAAGGGTGGGAATTGTTACTGTCATTAGGTGTTCTTTTTGAATAAGTTTTGGAATGTTTACCGCTTTGCGAAAATAGTTAGTTTGATTTAATTGGCATATAAGTTGATCCTTATGTTTTCAACTACCAGTTGTCTCATAATCCACATCATGTAATATCAATCCTGAAGCAGGCACCAGGTACAATGTTGGCGATACCTTATTTCCTTTTAGCGAATCGGATAGTTTTTCTAATGTAATCTCGCCGCGTCCCAATAAAATCAAAGCCCCCATCATAATCCGCACCTGATTGCGCAAAAATCCCTTTCCTTTTACCTGATAAACATAACTCGGCTCAGGAAAAAAACTAGCCTCATAAAACGTATTCGGAATAATGCGACTTTCCAATATTTCGCGCTCAAATTGCGTCTGCTCCGAAGGACGTTTACAATAATACCGAAAATGATGTGTCCCCTCAAAAAATTTAGCACCTATCTGCATCAATGAAATATTTAATGTATCTTTAAATGTACTCATAATCGAAGCACTAAATGGATGCGCCTTTTGTCCATAAGCAAAAAGATAATGGTAGGTTTTAGTCTTCGGGCTTTGAATGATATTGAAGTCATGAGTTGTTGCTTCTATCGAAGTAGCACGAATATCAGCAGGTAGATTTTGATTAAATTGGTTTAAAAATAACGAAGCATCAATATCTTCTTTCAGCAACAACTGGAAAATAGTATGATTAACCGACACCATCGCATCAGTCCGACTACTAGCAATGGTTTTAAATCGCTCATGTCCCAATACATAAGCAATCGTGCGATTGACCATATATTGCACTGTCTTTACATCAGGTTGTATTTGCCAACCATGATACCGAAAGCCAAGATATTGTAAATGAATCAGGTAAAGATGAGGATAGCGCATAAGTTAGTTTAATGCATGAAGATAGTTAGGTGTGTATTAGGATAACAATAGATAGTAATTTAAAAGTGAAAATATAAATCATAAACAATGAAAATACTTAACACACTCTTTCTTTTTCTCTTGGTACCATTATTTACACAAGCCCAATATAGAGATTTATATCCTGACAGCATCTATCAACTAAATTTTGATAAGAAAAAAGCAGCCATATACGAACAAGAAGTGCAAAGAGCTGCAAAAATAGAGGCTAAATTAAATGCAGGTACTGATTTTGAAGCATTACCAGTTGAAGACCAACACTTCTTAGAAATATTTGATATGACACCCGACTACTGGGCCGCTATTGATCGAGGATGTAGCTGGTATTGTGGTGGTGGTTCTAAAGAAGTAACCGCTTCTTCAACATTAAACGAAAGTGGAACAACAAGCTATCAAGCAAGCCAAGCACACGATCTCAATTTTAAAAATGCTTGGGTAGAAGGTGCAAAAGGAGAAGGAGTAGGCGAGTACTTAGAATATCACTTTGCGGCTAAGTCACCTCGTATTCACACCATTATGCTTGCTAATGGCTACGTCAAATCACAAAAGGCATGGGAAGAAAATAATCGTGTCAAAACCCTACGCGTATATGTCAATAATGAAAAGTACTGCTACCTACATCTCGAAGATAAACGTGCTGTACAAGTCTTTAAATTACCCGATATGTTTGGCTATTCCCCCATTATGAAAACCCAAAGTGGCTTGCCCGATTGGAAGGTGAAATTTGAAATTGTAGAGGTTTACAAAGGCACAAAATTCAATGATACCGTCATTTCCGAAATCTTTTTCGATGGAATAGATGTGCATTAACATTCAATCCTCATTCCTTCATTTCCTCATTATTTCTTGGGCGTGCCGTGTATAAAAAAAGCGCAATCATCTGCAACCATAAATGGTTACAAATGACTGCGCTTTTTTTATACACGTCGGGCTATCCGCTTGTAGTTGGCTCATAGAAAAGGGGTTCGGCTACTGCTTCAGGCCGTCTTCACTTCATCGTTCAGCCACCCTTCAGCAAGCCTCACTACCTTTCTATTTCGCCAAGCTACCGCTTCTATCCCTCACGCGTTACTCCTTGATCACTTTTCCACTAAACAACTCACTGTCAGCACTCATAGTAAGTACATACACCCCAACAGGTAGCTGACGAAGGTCAAGCGTCACTTGGTTCAAGCCCACTTGCCCCTCTGTTGTTTGAGAAAGCACCAATTTACCAGATACATCATACAAACTAATGTTTAGTACCTCAATACCTGGTAAGGTATAAGCAATCATTACATTGTCCTTAGTAGGAATCGGGAAGATATTAACTACTTGGAAGTCTAATTCGCCACGTACAAGACTGATTACAGTACTAACCTGTGTACTTGTTCCATCTATATCCGTTTGTTGTAAGTAGTAATAGTGAATGCCCGTTTCTCCTGTTTTATGTGTAAAGGAGTAGTTATTCAGATGATTACTGTTCCCTGCTCCCTCAACAGTACCAATGGCTTCAAACGTAATTCCATCCGAAGAGTGGAAAATAGTGAAAAAGTCATTATCGGTTTCATTAGCCGTAGACCAAGCTAATAAGTTACCGTCGTTCATGACTTCGCCAGAGAAGTCGATCAATGCAACATCTAGTTTATTACAAGGTATCACATCATTTTCGGTAAGCGTTTGCGTACATCCAAGTGCATCAGTAATCGTAATGGAATAGGTGTCCTCTATCATAAAAGTAATACTGATAATTTCTCCTTCTGTATAACTTCCCGAAGCACTACCAGATAAAACATAAGGCCCTGAGCCATTCGTAATATCAAGTACCAAATCGTATGTTCCTTCATCTATATTGTCACAAACCATTCGGCTGTCTAAGGTAAACCCATCAGCACATGTCTGAATGAGACCAGCTCCCCAGTCAAGTATAATTTCTCCTTCACCAAGTGCAAAAGTATCCGTTGTACCCGTAGATGGGTCAACATCACTATCCTGATTTTCATCACTACCCATATTCGGGCTAGTAAAAGTATAGCCGTCAGGTGCTTCAAAAGAAATATAGTAATTCCCATCTGGAAGGTCAGCGAATAAGAAGAAACCATTGGCATCAGTACTAAGAGTGCCAACAGCATTACCATTCTCATCATAAAGCGTTACACTAATATCACTTGCACCTTCTTCATCTTCGTCTTGCATACCATCATTATCCGTATCATACCATACATAGAAGCCAACTCCATTTCGTTGGTCCTCGTCACAACTTTCAAGATAAGTCATCATACAATCAGCAGTCCAATTACTGCAACATCCTGGATTATCAGCAAAGAAATCATTCAAACATGCACCATCTAAACCTTCAGGAATGACACAGCTATTAGGTGTATTGGCACAGTCTTCACAACCTGCCACCATGGCGGTAACTGTTCCTGTTGAAATAGCACAAGGGCTTTCTGGATGTGGATCACTATACGTCCAAGTATAACTACCCGCAACAGGTGGAATAGCTAGTGCCGAACAACCAACTTGACTTTCATTGATATTGGCTTCACTAATCATTAACGCACAGGTTCCAGTGGTAACAATACTTGGTATCTCGTCACAACCTACATCTGTTGTCGTTGGTGTAACATAACTACTTGGATCAGGATATACATTAAGGGTGTGAGTAGGACCAGTAATGTTTACACTAGCATCATTGGTACAAGTAATAGTAGGTGTATAAACAATACTAATAGCTTCACATCCACTACTAACAATCGCTGTTGGGTCAGGTGACCAAGTAACAATGATATTAGTGATATTATCAATGCCCAATTCAGTATTAGATGGAAGCGTAGGAATTACTG
>JAHDCM010000319.1 GCA_020629895.1 Bacteroidota bacterium | reverse complement strand
AAAAGCCAGTGGCAAAAGAAACTGCTCCAAAGAAGGAGGCAGCGAAAAAGCCAGTGGCAAAAGAAATTGCTCCAAAAAAACAAGAAGCAACTTCTAGTAAGTTGAATGTTGAAGAGTTACGCCTTCCTTCTGCAAAGCTTAGACAACAATGGTGGAATACCTTAGATACTGAATGGAAGAAGGCTTTTAATGTTGTATTAGGAAATGGAGAAAAGGCGACTAAGATTAGTGATGAGAGTATTCAGTATTTGTTAAAATCTGAGCGTATTGGTTTTTACCGCACTAGTAAAAACAAACTATCTTTTAAACTAAGTAATCTTAAAGGATTGGTTTATTTAACAGAACTTCGTAACATTAATGTTGCGGGTCATGCCATTGAATCTATTCGCCCTATTACACACCTGAAGAATTTGAAAGTATTAAATTGCAAAGGCAACCCAATTCCTGATGAAGAGAAAGAGTTGTTACAAGCAATGAAGATTAATAGCTTGAAGCTATAAATAAGATCGCTTCTTAGTAATAAAAAAACCGCTTTACAGAGAGACATGTCTTTCCGTAAAGCGGTTTCTTTATAATTGGGAATGAGAATCAAATTATTTGTCCATTACTGACCTCAAATCAAATGCCTTTCTGCATGATAAGACGAGCGCACTAAGGGGCCACTTTCTACAAATTTGAATCCTTTTTGCAATCCAATTTCCTCGTATTTTTTGAAAATATCAGGATGTACAAACTCAGCAACTTCGAGATGATGTTTCGTTGGTTGCAGATACTGACCAATCGTAACAATTTCACATCCATGCGCCAGTAAATCATCCATCAACTCATATACCTCTTCTTCTGTTTCTCCTAAGCCCACCATAAATCCCGATTTAGTACGCATCCCCCCATAATCTTTAGTGCGCTGAATTTGTTCAAGGCTACGTTCATAACGCGCTTGTGGACGCACTAAGCGATACAATCGTTTCACGGTTTCCATATTATGAGACACCACTTCAGGGCGTTCTTGTAATACCACTTCTAAAGCATTCCACCTAGCCTTAAAGTCAGGAATTAAGGTTTCCATAGTAGTCGTAGGGCTTTGCAAACGCACTTGACGAATTGTTTCTGCCCAAATAGCTGCCCCACCATCTTTTAATTCATCACGATTGACAGAGGTAATCACACAATGCTTAACGCCCATCAATTTAACAGCCTCTGCGACCCTTCTTGGCTCATCTTCATCATAATCAGGAGGTCGTCCAGTAGCAACGGCACAAAAAGAACAAGAACGGGTACAGACATTGCCCAAAATCATAAAAGTGGCTGTTCCTGCCCCCCAACATTCCCCCATATTCGGACAGTTTCCACTCTCACAAATCGTATGTAATTTATGTTCATCTACTATTTTGCGCACTTCCCGATACGTTTTCCCAACAGGAAGTTTGACCCGCAACCAAGATGGTTTGCGTTCTCGTTTATTATTATTAACTAATGGAAGCTCTATCATAAATATTATCTAATTACTGGTTCCTTTAATTACAAAGATAGTTCTATTTCCAACATCTAACAAGTGTCTGATTTTTAGAATAATTTGTTACATTTGTTGATAACTACCTAACTAAACAAACAAGCCTTCCAGTATGTTGTTTAGAGGCCACCTTGATTTTAGTCATGAATAGCAAATCACATTCATTATAAAACTCAGATGGTGTCATAAAGTCCATTAATTAATTAGTCGTTATGAGTTTCCAGAATAAAGGGATAAACACACCCAAACTACAAGTTTACCTCCCTCTTTTATTTGCATTGGTACTAGGAATAGGCATGCTCTTAGGTATTAAAATGAACCAACAAATACGCCCTAGCTTTACTCCCGAAACCGCCAAAAATCCGATTGGCGTAGTAGAAGAGGTCTTTAACTATGTAGAAGAAAAATATGTAGACACAGTCAACAGTTCTTTATTAGCAGAGGTAGCCGTAAAAGAAGCCTTACAAGAATTAGACCCGCATTCTAGTTATATCGCTCCTAAAGAATTGCCCAAAGTGCAAGAAAATATGCAAGGCAATTTTGACGGCATTGGTATTGAGTTTTCGATTGTTAAAGATACTATCATGGTTGTCGCTCCTATTTCTGGAGGGCCTTCAGCAAAAATGGGCATCTTGGCAGGTGATAAAATTATACAAATCAAGGATAGTTTAGTAGCAGGAATAGGCATTACCAATGAACAGGTAATGAAAAAACTAAAAGGCCCCAAAGGAACAAAAGTAAAAGTAAGCATTTACCGTAAAGGCTATCCCAAACTGTTTGACTTCGACATCAAACGCGCCAAAATTCCTATTGTAAGTGTCGATGTGGGCTATATGATTGATAATCAGGTAGGTTATATTAAAATGAACCGCTTTAGCGCAACAACCGATACAGAGATCAATACACAATTGAAAAAATTGAAGGAGAAAGGGATGGAAAAATTGATCTTGGATTTGCGACAAAACCCTGGTGGCTATCTGGACGTAGCTGTTAATATCGCAGACGAATTTATTGATGGACGCAATTTATTGGTGTACACCAAAGGAAGAAACCATAAACGCAATGATTTTAATGCGAAATATCCAGGCGTATTTGAAGAAGGTGATTTAGTGGTACTCATTGATGAGGGGTCAGCTTCGGCAAGTGAAATTGTAGCAGGTGCCGTTCAAGACTGGGATCGTGGAAAGATTATGGGACGCCGTTCTTTTGGAAAAGGACTCGTACAAGAACAAGACCTTTTAAGAGCAGGAGGAGCTTTGCGCCTTACCGTTGCCCGTTATTATACGCCTTCTGGTCGGTGTATCCAAAAACCTTATGAAGAAGGCTCTGACGCCTACGATAAAGATATTCAAGAACGCATTAGAAATGGAGAACTCTACGATGCTGATAGTGCCTTTGCCAATATCCCTGATAGTTTGCAATATCGCACCTTGAAAGAAAATCGCTTAGTATATGGAGGCGGAGGCATTACCCCAGATGTGTTTATTCCAATAGATACAAGCAAAAATGAAGCCTTTGCACTCAACGCTCGTCGTGCAGTACCCGAATTTGTCTATGATTATTTTGGAAACAACCAAGATAAATTTCGCCAGTACGCGTCCTTTTCCAATTTCAATAAAAACTTTCAGATAAATAGCGAGCTGTTTAAACAATTCGAAAACCACCTGCGTCAATCATTAGACAGCCTCCATGTTGATTTACTCCAACGCGATAAAAAAGAGCTTAAAACGAGCATTAAAGCTCATATTGCTCGACACTTGTGGAACAGTGATGGCTACTATCCAATCATTCATGAAATGGATCACACCCTACAAAAAGCTTATGAAGAAATCAAAAGGGGGTAATTTTTTATCTATAACCTACACCCTACCCCGATGAAAAAAAATACCATTTTAGGTCTACTTTGTACTTGTCTACTTCTTTGGACTTCCTGCCAATTGGGCGATAGTGAAAAAGAAAAAACCACAGAAAAAGTACCGACCAAAAATCCGATTGAAAAAGGAAATGCTATCCAAACCATGAAGGTGGTAGAAGCTCCTGTTAATTTGGAGCAGCTATTTTATAAACGCCTAGAAGGCTTTACCGAAAACAATGAACCACTAACCGTTCACCTCATCCGAAAAGGCGAACAATTAGCTGGCAATTATTTTTTCCAAACAACAGGACATACCGTATTATTGAGTGAACGTAGCCGCATCGAAGCCTCCAATAAAGTAGTGCTACAAGGCGATTTCGAAAGTAATAATGTCATCAACCCTACCCAACAGCTACAACGTATCAATGGAACATTTGTAAACAACCAAGCTATCAAAGGAACTTGCGCCAAACCTAGCCAAACAAGCCAACAAGTAGTGCTACAAGAAAACTACCCCACAGGTAGCACCTCCCTAGAAATTGCACAGTTTAACAAACAAGGTGGAAAAGATTGTGATAACTCACTTTGCATTAATTTCGATCTCATTTATCCCATTATTGCCGCCGATAAAGCCAGCAACCGCATTCGCAATCCCTTCAATGATTCTATCCGCACAGATGTCATTAACTTTGTAAAAGCTTGGGTTCCAGAAGACAAACTTAGCAACACCCTCACCATTGAAGAAGCAGCCAACTATGCCATCAATGACATTTTAAAAATGGTCGAAGAAGAAGGAGAACGTTTTTTCGCAACTGGCAAATGGGCTATTGAAGTAGAGCCAAAAGTATGGACCAATGACAGTCATATACTCAGTACCTCCCTACACAGCTATTCGTATATGGGTGGCGCGCACCCCAATACTTATAATAAATTCATCAACTACGATATTAAAAACGGAAAAACATTACAATTAGACGATATCTTTGTCAACTACCAATCCAAACTTCGACAATTAGTAATGGATGATCTCAAAAAACAAAGTGAGGCTCCACTTTCCAAAGATCTTAAAGATATTGGTTTTTTTGTAAGCGATAAAGAGTTCAAACTCAGCAATAATTATTACATTACCCCCGATGGCATTCATTTTTACTATAACACCTACGAAATTGCCTCCTACGTGCAAGGCGATTTTTATGTGTCTGTCCCCTTTACCGCCATCAATAATCTTATCAAACAAGATGGCCCCTTGATGGGTTATGCGAAATTTTAGGGCGTGTCCCCTTTTTCTCATTTTTGCCCGTTCCTGCGAGGGCGCAGGAACTCAAACAAAAATGAGAAAAAGGGGTCGGGCTATCCGCTTGTAGTTGCCTCATACACAAGGTGTTCGGCTATATTTGCTGGCAGTGTCTTCCGCTGTCAGCCCTGCCAGCAAAAGCCTCACTACCTGTCTATTTCGCCAAGCTACCGCTACTATCCCTCACGCGGTAAA
>JAHDCM010000318.1 GCA_020629895.1 Bacteroidota bacterium | reverse complement strand
TGTCCTATGTTACTGATGATGTCCCTTTGGGACGTTTGATTCATAGGAGTTTGTGCGATGGTATTGGTAATGTCTGTTGGGGACGTTGTTTTAGATGTGATAAGTTGATTGTTGATTTTCTCTATGTTTCCTTTATGGTTTTTTACATCTGAATTTGAACTGGATAGATGATTTGGTTGAATACTTGGCGTGGCATTGTAGGCTGCTACTTGATGGGTGGCTGCACTAGCGATTTTGTTTTGAACTGGGTTACTAGGTGAATGGGTGGCGGCATTATGGGTAGTGCCGGACGTAGTGATTGCTTGATCAAATGGGGTAGCGACATTACTTGTTTCATTGGCTGCTACTTGTTGAGCGGTAGGCGATGAAATTTCAGGCTGGCTGAGGTTAGAATGGTTTTGCGTTGGTGAGGTAATGGTAGTTTTAGTCGCTACTTTATTTGATATGAGGTCTTGATCGGATGATAACCACCTAAAACCATATAACATCATCAATAAGGCGGTAGCTGCTGCAAAGAAATGCAGATACCGTGGATTGACGATATAGGTAAATGGAGTAGGTTGGTTATTCAGCTTTTCCTCCATAACTAGCCAGTCCTCTGGACGGAATGGCACCTCCAGTTCGTTGAGTGCCTCCCTGATTTGTTGATCCAGTGGATGTTGAGGATTTTCTTTCATTATTCAGATGTATTAAACTAAGTGTAAATTGCCAAGTAATGGTGATGGTAAATGTTGGGTGATTGATAAATTTATAGGTTAAAAAATTAGTTAGGTGTAATAGGGGTCTTGATGTTTTTGGGCGATCATTTTTTTTAGTTTACCGCGTGCTTTTGCCAAGTTTGATTTGGAGGTACCTTCACTAATACCAAGTAGTTCGCCGATTTCTCGGTGGTTATATCCTTCGATAGCGTAAAGGTTGAAAACGGTGCGATAAGCAGGAGGGAGTTTTTGAACGAGTTGCAGGATTTCTTGAGCTGTAAGACTACTAATTGGATTAGCGTCGTTGGGTCCTGATTCGTTGGAGGCATATTCTAGATCTACTTGCTGACTGTGCTTTTTATTTTTTCGATAGTGGTCAATGGCGGTATTGATCATAATTCGTTTCATCCAGCTATCGAGGGAATGGCTTGGTTTGTAGCGGTGTAGATTTTTGAATACTTTCATAAAACCTTCGGTAAGGACATCGCGCGCTTCTTCATAGTTGTTGGTGTATCTGAGACAAACCGCCATCATTTTGCCATGAAATAATTCATAGAGCTTTTTTTGATGGCGTCTTTTCCCTTTGATACAGCCAGCAATCAATTCTTCGTTACCCGATTTGTCGCTTTTAAAGGCTAGTTTCATAGATTAATAGACTTCTATATATCCCTACGTAGAGTGATGAGGAAGGGTTGCCTGTATGGTTTTATTTTTTGTAGATGAGTTAAAATTCGATGCTTCTGATTGCTCTAATAGGATTTAGCGTAGGGAAATTGATCATGAATGAAATACGCTGTGTATATTTGGGTGCATTGAGATCAAGTGCATTGGAAAAGTCGGGAGATAGCCCTATTGGGAAATAAATTTCAAATTGATTAGGAATGATTTTTAGCGCGACTCCTGCTTCATACAATATATTGTCGTTGATGCCAGCAAGTGTTCGTTCTTCGGTAGAGCCATCGGGAAGGGTGATAGTAAAGGTTTCGGGTTGGTAGTAGCCTACATTAGCGTAGACACTGATGGGTAAAAACCGCACTGGAAGATCAATATCGAGGTTGAGTGCCGCCATAAATTGGTTGGAGGTGCCGATTTCATTTGCCCCTCGACCATTGACAGGTACTTTAAATCTTCCTGTGTTGAATCTTGCCATTTGTTGGACATTGAGTCCAGAAAGGTCATTACGTCCAAAGAACACTTGATCGTAGGTATAGTCTTTTCGACCGTTGATGCCTGGTAGGCTAAATTTGAAATTATCTTTGAATTGGTTGAGGTTATCGTAAAGGAATGCTCCTGCAAAGAAACCCAGTTTAGTACGTTTTCGGCTGTTTCGATAGTTGAAGGCGTAACTCCCTCCTAAAGAAAGTTTACCAAAGTCCTTTCCTTGATGAATGAGTGCGAATAAATTATAGGGACTAATACGGCGTCCATTATAAAAATCGAATCTGAGTTCGTTGACGTAATAACTATTGGTATTGATACTAGAAGGAGACGTAAAGTGGAGTAGGGTCGTGTCTGTTTTGTTAGCTAGTAGATTTGATTTGCGAATATTGATATGGCGTAGGGTAAGTCTTTTGGTGATTTTGCTACGTGCTGATTTTTCTTTAAAGATAAAGTCAACGCGCGGGGCTATTTTTCCCCATCTAAAAGGTTCTTCATTTAATACGCTGCTTCCAATACTATCTACCCGACTACGTACAAAGCCTTCGTGAAAGGAGGCACCGCCTATTCCAAATGAGATAGATTGAAAGGTGTTTTGGGGATAGATGGTATAGGAAATACTACCTAAACCTACTAGGGCTTTATTTTTGAAAGAGAACATCGGGAATAGGCTGTATTCTAGTTTTTTTCGTGGAATGAGGCTATTATAAAGCCCTAAACCAAGCATAAACTTATCGTAGTTGTTGAAGCCTAGTGCGGGAGTGAAAAAATGTTGTTTTTGATTTTGCTTTTCAAGATTTAGAAGTGGTTGTAATTTGATGGCTCCTCCTTTTTTGAATAACCCTTTTTTGCGGTAGATATTATTGCTTGTTTTGTTTTCGAGTAAGTATTTTTCGGGATCAATGACAAGGCGATCATAGTCGATGGAGGGAAAAAGTACCTCCATTTCGCCATTAAAGCCATCATACCAAATTGTTTTGATGGCTTTATCATCTTTGAAGGCGGTGATGGGATAGGGCGCGCGGACATTACCATCTTTATTTTTGACTATTATCGCATCGAAGCTAGTATTTCCAATTTGTTGGGCTTTTGTTTTGAGTTTAGCAATACGATAATCTATTTTTTTTGTGGTATTAATTTGCTCATCAAAAAACCAATCGAGATACTTACCACTTTCTTCGTTGAAGATGCGACGAATATCTTGGGGTTGCGGGTGCTTGAACTCGTAGCTTTGGTAGTATTTTTTCATGATCTTATCGAACTTGGCTTGTCCGAGGTATTGAGAGAGGTAATTGAAGGCGAGGGCTGCTTTGCCATATACCGTCGCAAAGTAGTTGAGGTTGGTGTAGTTTTGTGATTTTTCTTCGATGGCTTGATCTTTATTTTTGCGGGCGGCTGTGAGATAAGCTAAGTAACTCAGGTCGCTTTCGTCGAGGTTGAGGCGGTTGTCAAGTTTTTCTATGCCCGTTAGTGAGTACACCTTCTCATCTGGATATTTTTCATCGAAATAACGTGCTTCGTAGTAGGAATTGATGCCTTCGTCCATCCAAGCGTGGTCGCGCTCGTTGGAACCGAGTTGCCCATAAAACCAATTGTGTCCTACCTCATGTACGATCACTCTTTCGAGTGATTCGGGGGTGCTAGAGATGCCGATGACGGTTACGTTGGGGTATTCCATTCCTGCTCCTGCACTGAGCGCGCTTTGGAGGGCGGTACATTGGTTATAGGGATACTCCCCAACATGTTTGGAGTAGAAATAAACTCCGTCGTTGATATATTCGGGAGCTTTGAGCCAGAGATCGGCTTCGGTGTTGGTGAACATGGCCCAAGTGGTCACTTTTCGCCCTGATTCGGGCAGTGCGACTTCGCTTTTGAGTACATTAAAACGTTTGTCGGCAAACCATGCAAAGTCATGAACACGGTCTTGTTTGTAGTGTAGTGTTTTGGTTTCGACATCGGAGGCGATAGCGTCATAATCACTAGTAAACTCTTTTTTTTGCGCTGTTTTGGCGGCTAATTCGTTGAGCCATTTTATTTCTGCCTCATTTTGCAGGTCGCCTGTTGCGCCGACTACATAATTGGCGGGAAGCGTGATTTTTACATTGAAACTACCATATTCTGAATAAAATTCTCCTTGATCGAGGTAAGGCATCGGGTGCCAGCCGTTTTGGTCGTAGACGGCTGGTTTGGGGTACCATTGGGTGGCTTGGTAGGATTGATCAACATGCCCGAAGCGGGAAAAGCTTTCAGGTATTTTGATGTGAAAAGGGGTCGAAATAGTCATTGTTTCACCGCTTTTGAGGGGGGTATTGAGATTTAGTTTGGCGATGTCTATATTTTCCTCGTCTAGTGTCCAGGTGATGGTTTCGTCATTGACTTTGAAATTGAGTTGGTCAATATAACCCCGTTCCTCTTCTTTGGAATAGAAAAAGTCCGTACTTCCGTTTTCTATTTGTTGCTTGGCAAAGGCTGTTGTATGGTCTTTGTAAGCGTTGGGCCAGAGGTGAAAATAGATGAAATCGAGTTGATTGGGGGAGTTATTGGTATATTCGATACTGATTTTACCGTCTAGTTCATGATCCACATCATTGAGGGTGACGTTGATGTCGTAATTAACGGTTTGTTGCCAGTATTCTGTTGTTTGCCCTAGTAATTGTAGGCTTAGGAAGCAGATGGTGATGGTGAAGAGGAGTTGTTTCATAGTTAATGAGTGGATGAGTGGATGAGTGATTGAGTGGTATATTATTTAATCATTTAGTCAACCATTCATTCACTCATTGGTTTGCGTGAGGGATAGTAGCGGTAGCTTGGCGAAGTAGAAATATAATGAGGCTTCGTCTAGCAGGGCTGACGGAGGAAGACACTGCTAGGAGATATAGCCGAATATATTTTCTAGGAGGCAACTACAAGCGGATAGCCCGACCTTTTTTCGCCTCGTGCCTGTTGATGCGTAGACGCATCGACGGGCGAGGCGAAAAAAGGACACGCCCAAAGTATTTGGTGATTGGGTGATTG
>JAHDCM010000317.1 GCA_020629895.1 Bacteroidota bacterium | reverse complement strand
CTACAAACTTGATGCCCTAAAATGATAAAGACGGTACTTTTTAAGATAAAAGGCACCGTCTCAACATCATTAATTTAGTAAACTAGCTTTCTTATTTATTTCAATCCATCTTACGTCGCTACAATGAAAAGGTTGCTCCATCTAATAATTAATGGATAGGCTAGACTAATTCAATTATTTATATGGAATATACTTTTGGCATAATTATGTAGGTGAATGGTTATAAAATAGGATGTTGATATGGAATTGAATAAACAAGATTTGTATAATTTGTTACAATCTTTAACAGCTGATTATTATAAAATGGTGATCAATCATTTCGAATCAAATTTGCCTGCTGCATTACCGTTGCTAGAGGTGCTTTCTAGTACCTCTTTTTACGATGAAGAAGTGGTGAATTCAAAATTGATTGCGATTAAGTTTGAGGATAAGGACAAATACACACAACAGGCTATTCAACTTATTTTTGAAGTGGTGAATAGTAATAGAATTGAACCACAGGATATTGTTCGATTTTACATCAAAACATTTCGGGTATTGGTAGACAAGAGACAGTTTAATATCTGCTCTTCTATTTTAGAAAAAATAAAGCATCTAATTGATAAGTATAGTTTACAAGATTACAAAAACGATTACCATTATTTTGAAAAAGTTCTGATCAATTATGGCTATCTCAATAAGCCATTTTATGAAAGTGAACGAGAACATATTCAACACTGCCAAGAAATGGCCAATTTGTGGGAGTATAGAGAGTTAAACCTACAAGTGATGGAACATGGGGGGCGCATTATTGTGCGAGGAGATCGAGGTAAACGTATGAATTATTTTTTACAACACGAACTACTACAAGATGAAAACAAAGCATTGTCTTTTGATGCTAAATTATTATTCAATGCCATCTGTGGAAGTATTTATCGCTCTCGCTTCAATTATGAGAAATCTGCCAAGCATTATCTCCGAATGATCGAACTCTATCAAAGTCGTCCTTATTTTATCTCACTTAGATGGAATCCATATTTAGCGATTGTAAATAACTATGCGAATATCGTTTTAATTTTAAAAAACTATTCCGAAGCCATGAAAATGGTAGACTTGTTGAAGGAAATGAGTGAAGAGAAAAAAGGGGTAGAAGAAAATGATTTGAGCATCGACTTATTGATTCGCGCTTTTTTTATTGAAGTGCAAATTTATAAAGAAACGCTACAATTAGATGCTGCAAATGAATTGATTCCTAAAGTCGAAAATTATTTGGACAATCACGAAAACAGTGTCAAAATCATGTACCGAACTGGTTTGTGGTATGAAATGGCAGTGATTAGGATGTATCAAGAGCGATATAAAGATAGCTTATACTATATCGAATTGATTTTCAACTATTCAAAAGCTATTCTTAACTTTACAGATGTCCGTATTATGAGCCACTTATTGCAACTCGTAATTTTGGTAGAACTAGATAAATACAAGCAACTAGATAAATATATTAATCAGGTAAAAACCTTTATAAAAGACAAAAAGATAAAATCGCGTTACGAAATTCTCATGATCGACTTATTTGAGCGAATCGTCCAAGAAAATCCTCAAAAAGGTACCGATCTCTACCCCATCTATAAAGAATACCTTCAGTTATTTAGCACCATCACTTCCTTTATTGATGAAGATAATTATTTTGATGTCATCTCTTGGTTAGAAGCAAAGCTATCACAAAAAAAGATTATAGAGGTGTTGGCGACTAAGTAGTTGGTATTAATACAACCAATGATTAGTTACTTATAATATTTCAGCCACCACAAAAATACTACCACCAATAAAAATCAAATCCTCCTCCTGTGCATTTGCCTTAGCTGCTTCATAGGCTACTTGCACACTAGGGTAGTTGCTACCTTTAAGCTGATGTTTCCTAGACAAACTAAGCAAGGCACTAGCAGGCAAACCCCTCGGGATAGCTGCCTTACAAAAGTAATACGCAGCATTTTTAGGAAACAAAGCCAAAATGGGGTTCAAATCCTTATCATTTACCGCACCATAAACAATATGCAAGCGTTCATAAGGCAAGGTGGCAAGCTGATCCAATACGGCTGTTAGCCCATCCACATTATGCGCACTATCCGCAATAATCAAAGGTTTTTCAGACGATAATACCTGCCAACGTCCCATAAACTTAGTCAGGGAACGTACTTGCTTCAAGCCCTCAAAAGCCATTTCGCGATAATAAGGAATGCCTAAGTCAGGCAACAATTCGGCACACTGTAAAATGGTACAAAGATTTTTTATTTGATAACTACCAGTCAGGTCCGATACCAAATGGGTATAATATGGGCGACTATCTACCACTACATCCAAGCGAGTTTCCTCCAACTGCTGTAAGACATTACTTGCCTTAAAATGTTGATCAGCAAAATGAATAACTGCATTACATTGTGCTGCTTTTTCAATAAAAATACCTTGTGTTTCTGGATGGGTCTCACCAATCACGACAGGCACCCCCTCCTTAATAATTCCCGCCTTTTCTCCTGCAATTAAAGGCAAGGTGTCACCCAAAAACGCCTGATGATCGTAACCAATATTAGTAATGACTGATAAAATAGGTTGTAGAATGTTGGTCGAATCAAGTCGTCCTCCCAAACCCGTTTCAATAATGGCAATATCGACATTTTGTTGGGCAAAATGCGCAAAGGCTAGAGCAACAGTAATTTCAAAAAAAGAAGGTTGAAACTCCTCAATAGCAGGCTTTAAGCGCATAACACCTTCCATAATTGCCTCCTCCGAAATAAATGCACCATTAATTTTAATCCGTTCTCTAAAATCTTTATAATGTGGAGACGTGTATAAACCAGTTTTTAGGCCTATTTGTTGTAATATAGCACCCAAACCATGTGTCACTGAACCCTTACCATTGGTGCCAGCAATGTGAATACTCCGAAATTTTAGTTGAGGATTACCTAATATTTCACATAATTTTTTGATATTCGTTAAGTCTTTTTTAAAGGCTGTTTTACCAACACGCTGGTACATCGGTAACTTGCTATAAAGATACCTAAGCGTTGCTTTGTAGGTCATCAATTGTTGTTTAGATTGGAAAAAAGATCATTGTTTATTTATCCGTTACTAAAGATGAAAAAATAAATTGATCAAATAAGCAGGCAGCTAGATGGGGCAATTTATTCTTTCCTCTTTACTAAAGTAGACATTCACAATTAAAAGGATGTATGCGGACAAAAAAAAATAACCATGCTCGGTAGCTGGTATCAACGAATCCTCCTTCTATTAGATCGAACAAAACTACCCGGATTTCACGGGATTAGTCTATATAAAATCTTTCGTTTCTTACAAAAAGAAGCGAGCCTCGAAAGTATGCAACTTAATGCAGCGGCTATTGCCTTCAATAGTATTTTAGCCATGTTCCCAACAGCTATTGTATTACTTTCATTACTACCTTATTCGCCTAACCCCGAAATGCAAGGACTATTTTTCGATTTTCTTGATTATGTCTTACCACACGATGCACACCGTATTGTCATGGCCGCATTCGAAGACATCAGTTTTGCCAGTGGAAACATTGGTATCTTCTCCATCGGTCTACTCTTTGCCTTTTACTTTTCCTCCAATGGCATTCGTACCCTCATGTCTGCCTTCCAAAAAGAACGCCCCGAATTTACCGAACGCAATTTTATTCAATATCAACTCATTTCCCTCTGGGTCACTATCATCCTCATCGCCATTGTCATCGGTACCATCACCCTCGTACTTGTGGGCAAATATCTCCTTTTCTTACTCATTACCTACTTCCAAATCGAAAGCTGGTTTCTAAAAGCTCTCATTGCCATTTTTCGCGCCCTCATGGTTTTTTTCTTTGTGTACAACTCCATCACATTTATTTACATCATCGCACCCGCCCTACGCGAAAACGTCAAATACATCAACCCAGGTGCAATCCTTACCAGTCTATTAGTGATCCTCACTACCCGTACCTTTTTCTTTTTTGCCGAAAATTTCGGATCTTATGGACGGTTATATGGTTCGATAGGCGGAGCAATGGTCATTATGGTATGGTTTTACATTATCTCTCTCATCTTACTCATCGGCTTCGAACTCAATGTCAGTATCTTAGCCGAGAAAAATGAAAAGAATCATGCCGCACACAACTGGCCAAATATCAGATAAAATGGAACAAGAGAAAAACCAATTTAAATTAGAGAACTTCTATAAAGATCGCCCCATTCAAGATTATATTTCTTTGGGTTATCTTTATTTATTATGCATCGGTCTCATAAAAGATACCATCCAATTTATGATATTAGACCTGAGCTATCTACAATTTGCCACTGTTACCGACATCCTCTTATCGCCCATTGAGTATGCGACCCAAAATTGGAAAATGCCAATTGCTTTTATCCTTTTTATTGGTTTTACCATTTATTTAGTGAAACGAGACAAAAAGGCAAATACCAATGCGCTCATCAGTTTTGTCGTATTTATGGTGCTTTCCTTTTATTTGGGTACAGGTATAGGGGCAGGCTTTGGTCAAAGGCATAAAATTAATAAAGAAGAGCTGCAAACAAATTACGAAATAACCTTCAGCAATGATGCGCCCCAAAAAGTACGAGTGGTCCGTATTACTAGTCAATACATTTTCTATGTAACGCCCGAAAATAGAGCGATTCAAGTCGCCCCCATCGCTTCCAATATCAAAACGATCAGAAAACTTCCTAAAGAAGATGATTAATATCCCCTCATCTATAGTTGGGCGTGTCCTGTTTTTTCCTTTTTGTCTGTTCATGCGTTCACGCATGAACTTCAGACAAAAAGGAAAAAACAGGTCGGGCTATCTGTTTGTAGTTGCCTCATAGCTACTTGTTCTGCATAGTCCTAGCGGTGTCTTCCGCTGTCAGCCCCGCTAGTCCTTG